>CAZDYR010000042.1:0-11038 GCA_964509625.1 uncultured Smithella sp.
GATAAAGATTCATGTATATTGTAATTGGTTCTGAGTCTCGCCGTTTCACCCGCCCTGGCGATCAGTTCGTCCATCATTCGTTCGGTCACTCGCTTCATGTTGTCTTCTCCATCCTCGTCGCTTTAACATTTATCCCGTTTACATCCGACGAGTCTTGTTTCTCCGCAGTTTACTGCGATATGATGACTTTCCTTGCATGCCCCGCCGCTTCTGGGCGGGGCTGTTTATTGAAAACCTTTTAAACAGAATAGCCGGCAATGTCAATGACAGGGATCCGGATGGCTGATTGCTTGCGGACCCGGTGGCGGGCCGCGCAATATTATTTTGATTGCTTGCAAAAGGTTAAAAATTTTGTTAATTTACGCCAATATTTTAGAAGCTAGCAAAGTTCATAAGAATAAAGGGAGGGCACGTATGAGAAAACGTAACAGCTTCATATTTCTTACAGTAATGATTCTAGCAATAATGTGGGCGGCGGCGGCCGGGGCTGATGACATCGTTGTCGGTTACACAGGGCCTTTAAGCGGTCCTGCCGCTGAGTACGGACAGGATTGCGTCAACGGTCTGGATATGGCGGTCAAAGAGATCAACGCGCAGGGCGGCATAACCGTAAACGGCAAAACATATACCTTCCGGCTTGAGAAGATGGATGACAAGGTCAATCCTGAGCTGGCCGTCGGCAACGCTCAAAAGTTAAGAAAAGAGCACAAGGCCATCGCGATATTTAATCCGGTGGCCACAACCATTGCCCCTCTGATGAAGATTAATCAGGAGAGGAAAAACGAATTCATCATCATGGGATATACCAGCGTTCCCACCATGTCCATGATGGGCAACAAACTGATGATCACCACAGCGGTGCCCTTCACCACCTACATCAAAGTATACACCACGATCGCCTGGGAAAAAGGCTGGCGCAAGGGCGCGATGGTGGTTACCGCGGGCGCTTACGGTGAGGCATGGCGTAAATTGTTCGCCGACGCGTGGACGAAAAAAGGCGGAACGATTACCGCGGACAAGCCGGCCAATTACTATACGCGGACGGATTTTGCCGGCCCACTGGCCGAGGCCCTGGCCAGCGGACCCGATTTTATGCTGATCGGCGGCCCTTCCGCCACCACGGCGATGATCGTCGAGCAGGCCCGCGCGAAAGGTTTTGAAGGCGGTTTCCTTATGATCGACCAGGCAAAGCTTGACGCTGTCCGCGCCGTCATGCAGAAGCCCCTGAATATGGAAGGCTGCATCGGCGTGGGCATGGTCAGCCACACGATTTATCCGTCGACGGAAGCATTCACACAAAACTACAAGTCGCAGTATAATGGAAACGTCACCTGGGAAAACGTTCTTCACTACACGCATATGCACGCGCTGGCCAAAGCCATTGTTGCCGCGGGCACGGTGGATAACGTCTCGGCCATCCGGAACGCTTTCTCCAGAATCTTCCCCATGCTGGGTGATAAATATCCCATGGAGCTTTGGGGCATTACCCCGACGGGCATCCTGATTTACTATCCCGTAACGCAAACCATGAAACACGGCAGATTCTCAAAGACGACCGGTTACATCTGGTGGACGAAAACACAAAAAGAATTTGACGCTTTAACCAAGATGACCAAAGGCTCTACGCAATTGATCTGGTACCCGCTCCAATAGGCGGCGCTGAACCAAAAAGGTTTGTCATTTCAAGAGCGGCGGCGTGTCAAAAAAAACAGATGCGCGGCCGCTCTTTCTCGTTTTCAGACATATAAAATTGTTTTGACATCCGTCTCCGCATCTCCTATGCTTTCCCTCTGAAAAACCTGTGTTCATTCACTTGCAGCGCTTCGCGGATGAACCGCCCCGCCGCGGGCCGCGGAGAATCGACACTCGTCGGGCTCAAGCGGGATTGACCACGGGAATCATTTTTACGGCAGACTTTATGGAATAAATCATAACAATACAAGGAGGCTTTTATGCTTAAAACAAGAATGACGGAGATGTTTGGAATCCAGCATCCGATTATGCTGGCCGGCATGAACTGGATTACGGAACCCAAGCTGGTTTCGGCGGTGTGCAATGCCGGAGGTCTGGGGATTCTGGCCATTGCGCGATGCAATCCGAAGGAAACGCGGGAAAACATCCGGCAGATCCGCCAGATGACGGATAAACCTTTCGGGATCAACCAGATTCTGGTCGGACCGGGAGCGAAAGAAAATATCGCCGTTGCCATCGAAGAAAAGGTCCCCATCATTAATTATTCTCTCGGGAAGCCCTGGTTTGTGAATGACGTGCATGCCTACGGCGGGAAAGTTGTCGGCACCATCGCTATCGCCAAGCACGCGGCCAAGGCCGTACAGCTGGGCTGCGACGCGCTGGTGATCACCGGCCACGAAGCGGCCGCGCACGGAGCGGCCGCGACATCCATGGTCCTGATTCCCATCGTCGCCTCCCTGGTCAAAGTTCCGCTCATCGCCGCGGGCGGATTTTATGACGGCCGGGGGCTGGCCGCGGCGCTGGCGCTGGGGGCGGACGGCATTTCCATGGGCAGCCGCTTTATGGTGGTCAAGGAAAGCATGGTACATGACAACTTCAAGAAATTGTGCATCGATGCAACCGAGCAGGACACCCTCTATGATAACGTGTTTGACGGCATGGATGGCCGCGTGCTGAAAACCAGGGAAGCTGAGGCCATGATGAAGCGCGGCTTCCCGGTTGTGGAAGCCGTCAAAGGCGCGCTGCTGGTCAAACGCCTGATGAATCTGTCCATGGCTCAATTTATCGGCGTCAGCATTGAGATGCTCAAGGCCGAGGAAGGTCATCCGCTGATGGTGCTGGCCCGCCAGGCGGTGGGCAACATGAAGCACCTCAAAGCCCTCAACGACGGCGATGTGGAAGGCGGCATTCTTTTCGCGGGACAGTGCTGCGGCGGAATTACCGATAATCCGACCACCCGGGAGCTCATGGACCGCGTGATTGGTGAAGCGGAAGCGACGCTGGCAAAATTGAACAGCTACAAGGTATAAGATGGTTTTACGGACGGCGCCGGGCCTGACCCGGCCCGTGCCGCTTGGGTGACGATATGCAATTGATTCTCATCCGTCACGGTGAAACGCTTTGGAATAAAGAAGGCCGGATCCAGGGGACCAGCGACGTCGAATTGAGCGAAGCAGGGATCGAGCAGGCCCGGAGGCTGGCTTTATCCCTGAAAGATTCGGAGATCGGCGCCATCCACGCGAGTCCCCTGAAAAGAGCTTACCGGACAGCCGAGATCATCAATGGTTTCCATGGAAAAATGATCGAAGTGCATTCCGAACTGATGGAGATGGACCAGGGCGACTTTGAAGGATTGTCTTTTAAAGAACTGATGATTCGTGAAAAAGAATTTCTTCGCCGGTGGGTTGCCGATCCCGCATCCGTCAGAATGCCGCGGGGAGAATCACTGGAAGATCTGCAGCAACGCGCGTGGCAGCCGATTGAAAAGATTGTAGCCGCCGGGCAAAACGCGCTGGTGGTTGCGCATAACTTCACCATTGCCGTCATTCTGTGCCGCCTGAGGCAAATCAGCCTTTCCCATTTTCGCAGCACCTGCGTGGATACCGCTTCCAAAACATTCATCCGGTTCAAAGAGGGACAGGCGCATGTTGAGGTTATCAATGACTGCAGCCATTTGAGCGCGCCCGGTCTATAAAAGACGGAGAGAGCCAGTGAACGAACAGTTGACTTTCATATTGCCCGGGGATCTGGACCGCGCCAAATTCAAGGCCATCTACGACGATCTCTATCCTGTCTATGATGAAATTCTGCAATCGCTGCATCAGCAGGTGCGGCAGGTGCTGGAAGCCAACGGCAGCTTTTTTACCATCAAAAGCCGCGTCAAACGGTTTGATACGTATTTTGACAAACTGATCAAAATGTCCCGTCACGACCACGGCAGTGACTCGGCGGCAATCACGGACATTCTCGGCCTGAGAATCGTGTGCCCGTTTCTGGAAGATCTGAAAGGGGTTGAAAATCTGATCAGGACGCATTTTAAGGTTGTTGAACTGGACAGGAAAGGATCCCGCCATTCAGTGGGAGAATTCGGATATGATTCCATCCATTTTCTGATCAGAATCGATCCCATTTACCGGAGGCGGGATCTGCCTTATACGTCGAGTGTTTGTGAGGTTCAACTGCGCACGATTCTGCAGGATGCCTGGGCGGAAGTGGAGCATGAGCTGATTTACAAATCAGATATCACCCTGCCCAACGAATCCATCCGGCGAAAACTCGCCTCACTCAACGCGACGCTGACGCTGTCCGATCTGATCTTTCAGGAAATCCGCGATTACCAGAAGGAGATTCGGGAGCGCGACCGAAAGCGCCGTCAAAGTCTGGAGGTCAAACTGGCCGACACAGCGGGCCTTCATGAAAATGCGGTCATTCCGCAGGAAAACGGCAAGCCGCCGGCGGGCGGCAGTGATATTGATTTCATTATCGGCGAGGAGAATCTGGAAAAAGCGCTGCTGGCGGCGCTTACGGCGCACAGCGCCGGACAGCTGAAAAATGCCGTCGAGATTTACACGTCGATTTTGCGGCTGAAAATCAAGGACCCGGTCCGATCGCTTGTATACAATCACCGGGGGATGGCCTACTTCGCCTTATCCGATCACCCCAGAGCGATCCGTGATTTTTCCAAGTCGATCAGCTACGATCCTGAAAACATCCGCTGCTACAATAACCGGGCGCTGACCTTCCGGGTTTTGAAGCGTTATGACCGGTCGCTGGAGGACTATGACCGCTCCATCGCCCTCAATCCCTGCCAGATTGACGGATTCTGGGGCCGGGCTCAGACCCTTTACGAGATGAAGCTCTATACCCAGGCCCTGACCGACTGCGAGAAGGTATTGGACATCCAGAGCGACTTCACTCCGGCGCAGTCTCTTGTCAAACGGCTCCATAAACTGATTTTCTAATTAAGCTCAAGTGAAACACGGCATGGATCAGAAAAGCTTAAAACAGTGATGATCAAAGCCTTAACGATCCTGTGATAAATTTTCTTGACTTACCGGAGGGCTTTCCATATCTTCAGCGCGCGTCGTGATTGCTTCCTTCCTGAGTGATGTGGAAGATCACGAACCGAAGCAGACGGCGGGAATGAAGAAACAACAAGTCTGCTCAGAGGTGCCCATAAAATGTCAATCAACAGAGAACTGCTGGGTGAATTTTACAAAGAGCTCGATGATCGTTCAAAAGAGGCGCTTGACTGCGCTGTGTCGCGTGTGGTTGAGGCGAAAAAGAAAGGCGGGAAAGTGGCCGTTGTCACCGGAAGCGGCCCCAATCTTCACGAAGGCGTCACGACTCTTATTGCCGAACTGATGGATAAGGGCGTTGTTGACAGTGTCACGACAAGTTCGGCCGTGATCAATCACGAAATGGGCGGCGCTCTGGATAGAGTCAAGATGTGCGACGCGTCCCGGTTTGGGTTTGATAAGCAAAAAATGCCGAGAGGCAATGTCTTTGAGTTTACCGAACTGACCGATGAAGAGCTGGACGGGCTTCGCCGGGAAATGCCGCTGGATGAAGATCTGTTGAAAAAGGGCAGAGACGCCAATGGACGCATGGTGATCAAGGCGGCGGCCAATATGGCTTATCCGATGGGGTTGCGCACGGAGCTGGTTGCCGAAGAGATCCTCGGCATCTGCCGTCAGACGGGGCTTCCCTTTGAAGTGGTGGCGGGATGGGGATGCGATTCCCGGACGATGCTGGGCAAAGGCGCTGAAAAAGGACTTCCCGTTCTGGTCACGATCCCTCAACTGGTTGGCGGAGGGCATGTCGGGCTTGCCGTCGCGGACAGCATCCCGGTTGCCGAGCGGTCGCGGCGAATAGCCGATATGCTGGAGCGAGCCGATGTGATTGTCGAATCGGCGGTCGCCCTGACGCAGGAAATTCACGACGGTCCCTTTGAAACCTATACCGGACACGGTATATGGTCCTGGTGGCAGGGGCAGCCGGTATACAGCCTGGAAGGCAAATCCCTGATTCGCTTTGACCTGGATGAAAACCTCCGTCTCGCTCAGGATCTGCAGAAAAACAGCGCGATGATTCAGCAGGCGATTGATCAGGGGCTTCCCAAGACCAAAATATCAAAAATTCCTTTTCGCATGGAGATGTCGGCCTTCGCGCGCCACGAGGGCAGCATCCCGGTTGTCGGAGACATCGGGATGATCTGGCCGGTTTTTGCCATGAAAATATCCGACGCTCTGGGTATTCCCCTTGAGTTTATGAGCTACAAGCAGGAAACCCGGGAAGGCAAAATGATGCGTGAATGGATTGTGGATCATGTTCAATACTTTGACCGGGAGAAGATGCTGGCCGGTTTGAGACAGTGGAGAAAACAGAAATGACAACGCCTAAAATTCTGGGGGTTATCCCTTCCCGGTACGCCTCCACCCGGCTTCCCGGCAAGCCTCTTCTGGATCTATGCGGGAAACCGATGCTGGAGCATGTCTACAGACGCGCTGTAGACTCGAACACGTTTTTTAAAGTCGTTATCGCCACGGATGATCAAAGAATTTATGACGCGGCCAAAAAATTCGGCGGCGACGTCATGATGACGCGGGCCGACCATCCCGACGGTTCCAGCCGGGTCGCCGAGGTCGCGCGTTTCGTGGATACGGATTACGTGATCAACATTCAGGGGGACGAGCCCATGCTGGACCCGCGGATGCTCAAGGAGCTTGCGGATGGATTCATCGCGGACAAAACCGCGGATTCGGCGACCGTCTGTGTTCCCATTTTCAGCCAGGAGGATCTGGCCAATCCGGACATCGTCAAGGTGGTGAGAGCCCAAAACGGACGGGCGCTTTATTTCAGCCGTTCACTGATTCCCTATCCGCGCAGAGATACCGGATGCACGGTTTATGAACATCTGGGCATTTACGCCTTTACGAAGGATTTTCTGCTCAAATTCGTGGAGCTGCCGCCCACACCGCTCATGGAGACGGAATCGCTCGAACAGCTCCGAATCCTTGAACACGGCTTCACGATGGCGGTGATTCCGACAAAATATCCGTCGCAGGGGCCGAATGTGAATACGCATGAGGATGTCGAGAAAATCCGCCGTATTCTGGAAAACGAAAAAAGCGGCTATCGATAAGACGGAACATTCGAACCATTTTTTCTCCGGGCCCGTTCGCGCTCTTCAGACGCTCACGGAGGCAAAACAATGTCAGGCTTCCAGGGGGATTGTTTTTGCAACGCTTTTCTTAAATCTTCAGCGGTCACTTCATAAATGAGATACGAATAAGCAATACGGTCCACGGGTTCAAAATTCTCCCTCAGCCATCGGTACTGTTCAGGCGGCGCAAGAACGCCGACCAGCTTATTCACGGTGACGGCGATTCTGCCTGTTGTGGGAACCGGAGGATGGAGGATCGTTTCAGGATGGTTCTTCAGATACGCGCGAAGGTACCATTCATTCTGCCCCCAATCGATGTTGGAATCGGCGAGGATTTTATAGGCCTGTTTGCGGTCCCGGACCAGCTCGTTGAAATAGGACAGATAGTGCGGAAAATAGGACAGACTGGAAACCATCAGATAAACGCATAGAACCGTCACGGCGCTTTTCCATGTCCATGGAAAGGCCTTCCATCCTTCGAGCAGGTTTCCGCAAAAAATGTACAATAACGGGAAAGCGGGCAACAGGAAGCGCAGCCCGATGTGCGCTTTATAGAAATAGTTCAAATAGACTGTAAAAAAAAGCACGGGGAACAAAAGATACAATTCATTGTTCAAAAAATAATGTTTTTCCCTGCGCCATATAAAAACGATCAAAGCGATCATGATGAAAATCTGGGCGGCAAGCGGTTCTTTAAATAAAGTCGCGTAGAAAAAGTAGCCCTTAAATCCCTGATAATGTTCCCCCGTGAATTTGATTCTTCCCAGCAGATAAATATTTCCAAAGCTTTTGCCGGTATCCGCATGGTACCGGACCATGTCCAGACCGCGCAAATAGGCGTAAGGAAGGGGCACCCTGATATTTTCTAAGGCGGGAACGGCCTGCAGGGTTTTAAAAAGACGGCTGTCGAATTTGTACCGGCTCAAAGGCGTAAGAGATTTATGAAAAAGATAGCCGGCATTAATGACCAGAACACTGATGACGATAAAGGCTAAAAAGTATTTAAGGAATGTCTTCAAACTGTTGAACAGCGCCTGAAGATTCTTTTTTATCACCAGCTCAAAAAGGGGATGGGCGTATTTGATGCAAACGACGCAAAGAAATATCGGATACAGGAAAATGCACGAAAATTTCGCGTGCTGACTCAGGCCCAGGACAACGGCGCTGACCATGGCTCTTTTCCACCCTCCGGACTCCATGAATTTCCAGAAATAGTAAGAGGACGCGGCCACCATAAGCGCCGCGTACAAATCCGTTGTTGCAAGTTGCGAGTGCGCGATGATGTTGGGGGAAAACACAAAAAGAAAAAGTGAAAATAAAGCCGGAATCGGTCCATATAACTGTCTGCTCCACGTAAAGACATAAAGTCCGAGCGCCAGAGTCAGCAGCATTGTGATGAATCGGCCGGCGAAAAGGCATGCCCGTTTTTCTTCGTCCTCTGTTAAATATCCGTCCGGCAAATAGTCTAAAGTCTTCTTCGTGAAATGAAAGGCAGCCGCGTTAAAAGCGCTGAACGGCATTTTACTGTCATGATGGGTGCGTTCCCTGTCGGTGTGACGCTGTAAAATCTTCGTGCCGTATTCCAGATGGTCCTTTTCATCATAAGTCACACTGAGATGAATGCTGCTCGAAACCATCAGGATCAACATGACGGCCAGCAGAACGCACACGGATACTTTCTCGGCAGGACTGTTTGTCATCGATTAATGATTTTCTTTATAGAATTCCGGATATAATCTTTTTGCGCAATCCGGGCAGATGGAATGACTGAACTCCGCTTCCGTGTGATCTCGGATATAACCTTCTATCTGTTCCCAGTAACCCTCATCATTGCGGATTTTTTTGCAAGAAGAGCAGATCGGCAGCAATCCGCTTAATTGCTTGATGTCTGAAAGAGCTTTCTGCAGTTCCGCGCTGATCTTTTCCGCCTGGATCCGCAGGGCGAACTCTCTTCGCTGCAGAATACCGTTGCGGTTTGTGGTTAACGCGCCCACCCCGACGGGCAGCAAAAGAATGATAAACAGCGCGACAAGATTAACAGGGGTTGTTCCCATTGCCCAGCGGGTCAGCAGGGTGATGGCGACACCGTAGATAGCCCCGGAAAAAGCCATCATAAACCGGATGGGAAGAAAAACCAGCACATAAGCCAGCTGAATCATGATGACCCCGATCACCAGATAAACGGCGTCGGGCCGGTAAATGAAAAAAAGCATAAATCCTGTCATGTAGATGTTGGCGATCCACATAACAGGATAGCTTAGTTTGTAAAAATTCGTTTCAGGTTTTATGGTCATCAGCAGAATGATCAGCACGATAACGCTGACAGCCCGATAGGCCAGAAGATAGTAAAAGGGCCGCGTCGGACCGAGAGAAAAGTAGTCGGGTATCGCAAAAAGAAGAAGCAGGATGATCCAGACGATTAAGGCAATGCGAAACTGCCGGGCGACCACTGGCCGGATGTGGCGCTGAAAAGACGCTTCCATGTCAGGGTCGGAAAACTCGGCCAGCCATTTTGATATTCTATAGGGATTCGCGTTGTTGACCATGACCAATCGCCTCACCGGAATAATTCCGGCCTTTCAATAACATAACGAGATTTTTTTCTCTATGTATTGCTAAGCCCCGGCCGGGAGAACCGTCATAATGATTTCTATCCACTTTGCTAAAAAGTAAAGGCCGCAGGGTGACACGATCCGGCACGGTTAAACGTCGCGCTCAGGGAAAGAATTTGCCCGGATTAAACAGGTTGTCCGGGTCCAGCAGTCCTTTGAGACGCTTCATGAGGATAAGGCTCTCGCCGTGTTCCTCAAGCATAAAACAGCTTTTGCCGATGCCGATGCCGTGCTCGCCGGTGCAGGTGCCTTCAAACGCCAGCGCCTTCATGACAATGTTGCGGCTGGCTTCTTCCACGCGTGACCAGCGATTCCGATCCTGCGGATTATCCATGACGTGAACATGGATGTTGCCGTCTCCGGCATGACCGAAAAGATAAGCGGTCAGATCGCCGACTTCCTTCTTGCTGAATTCCACCATCTCACTGTAACGGGAAAGCGGCACGGCTACATCCATGATGAGTGGAGAAAGGCCGATATGATGGCGCTTGATGGACTCGTAGGTTTGATGGCGTATTTCCCAGAGACGCGCTCTTTCATCGGAGCCGATTCCACCATCCATGGAAAGGGAGCCGCTGCCTTTGCAGATCTCCTCCACAAAAGCCATTTCTTCGCGCAGACCCTCCCGGCTGTATCCGGAAAATTCCATCAGCAGCGTGGGATTTTCTTCAAGCGAAAGCCCCCGGTCGGCGTTCAGCACATGCACGACGTTGGCATCCAGAAATTCCATGGCGGCGGGCGCGAGCCCCGCGCGCATGATCTGATAAACCGTATCGGTGGCGTTGCGGATGGTAGGGAAGGTGGCACGCACGGCCATGAAATTCACGGGCAGGCCGGCCAGCTTCAATGTGGCTTCAGTGATAATGCCCAGAGTTCCTTCCGATCCGGTAAACAGCGCCGGTAGATTGTATCCCGCTGAAGTTTTCCGCGCGCGGTTGCCGGTACGGATAACGTCGCCGTCGGGCAGAACCACCGTGAGCCGCATGACGTAATCCTTGGTCGCGCCGTAGCGGACCGAGCGGATGCCGCTGGCGTTGTTGCCGATCATGCCGCCGATGGTTGCCGCGGCGCCCGGATCGGGCGGAAAGAAAAGGCCGTCGCGGGCGAGTGTTTTGTTGAGTTCCTTGTAAATCACACCAGCCTGAACATCCACCTGGAAATCTTCCGGACGGACAGTGAGAATGTGATTCATCTCATTAAAATCGATAACCATTCCGCCCTGCACAGGGATGGGGTTGCCTTCCAGACTGGTTCCGGCACCCCACGCGGTGACGGGCACATGATTACG
>CAZDYR010000043.1:0-6241 GCA_964509625.1 uncultured Smithella sp.
CTTCCGTATAGCGATAGTTAAGCGGCACCGCAAGCGCTCCGGTTTTTAAAATGCCGAAATAGATCGGCAGCCACTCCAGACAGTTCATCAGCAAAATGCCTACCTTGCGGCCCTTTTCCAGACCTCTTCCCAAAAGAAAGTTGGCCAGGCGGTTGGCTTTGTCATCAAACTCGCGCCAGGTCATTTCCCGGCGGTATCTCTTTTCGGGATCGGTTTCAACAAGCTCGTAATCCTTCCAGCTTGCGGTTGTTTCCTTGATGTCGGGATTGATTTCAATCAGACTGATTTCTTCGCCGTACAGAGCGGCGTTACGCGCAAGAATTTCCGTGATGGGCATCTTTTCATTCCTTATCGTTTTTCATTTTTACTTTTTGTTCCGGTTTTTCATGACAATACTGCTGCATGATTCATATATCCGGAAGAGCTTCTTTTTTCGTAATGAAGCATAAGAAACGCGGTTCTGTCTGTCAAGACAATCTTGGCCTCAGAACTTATTATAGGGCGAAAATATCTCCCGGTTGAGGCTGAGGATATGCCGGTTGATGAAATAGCGTTTAAGAGTGTCGGGTGCAAGATATCTGGCGCCGGCCACAACACGGAGGCATTGAGGCGCATTGCACTGACAGACAAAAGGGCGGGCCATATCCCATTCCGTTGAAGGATAAAAGTAAGTCAGCTCGTCTCCGGCCGCAATGGAACGCAAAGCCACGACGGATCGTTTCTCTGTATCGATAGCCGTATTGGGATCGCAGGCATGATTGATGTTGGCCAGGATACCAAAATCAAGGGTATGTTTGTCTATCCCTAGCTGGATTGTTTGATACGTCGGTGTGGATTGGATGATTTTGCCGGGAAAACGATAAATAACCTCTCCCGCCTGAAAGGACTTTTTGCCGATTAAACCGGAGCCATGTGAATGAATGCCATTGACCACCTTTACCATGCTGATTCCTTAAACATTTGGAGTTTACCGATATAATGCGTCACATCAAGGGGCTCACCAAAATAAAAGTCGCTTTCGACAGGATCAAATGCCGCCATTCCCCCACCGGGCGTGAAGGTCAGTTCTCCGAAGTAAATCCGGCCATCGACATAATACAAATCCACCCGGACATATGAGAAACCGGCGGAAAGCCTGCGGCAGATATCCACAAGCTCATCCAGCTTATCGGGACGCGGAATATGCGGGAGGTGCTTAACCGGTCGGGTTGTTTTAACAAACTCATTCCAGTCGGCATCATAGATTCGGTAACCGTGACTGCCGAACCTGTCAATGTCCACATGCAGTCCCAGAGGCTTTCCATGACAGCAATAGAATTTATAATCATCCAGTCTTCCGGCGGAGTCCTGAATGTATTCTTCAATCATGATCCGCCCCTTGATGTTCCGGTAGTTGTCCTCTCCCGACAGGAGCGCATAATCCGACTTTAGCCAGCTGTTCACGATCCGGCGGGTCGCCTGCCAATCCACCCCGGTCTTGTCTTTTACGATGATGTTCCAGCCCGAACCGTGGGTGGCCTTGAGAACAAAAGAACCAGGCAACTCGTCGATGCTGATATCGGCAAACCGGTCAAACAGGCCAATGAGAGGAATCAGATATTCCTCCCCGATCCGGTCCCTGACGAAATCGCGCACGGCGTATTTATCAACAAAGGGTGCGAGCGGTTTCAAGTCTCGATACAATTTAATCCAATTGATTTTTTCCGACAGTGAGCGCGGTGTTTTTAAGTTCAGCGGATAACCGTGGATTTTCTGAAAACGCCGCTTTATGCTTTTGCTGTTTATGCGTCGCATGAATCTGTGTTGACCGGCCAGTTTTATGCCATGGGAAATATGATGATATATCACGCGCGGCAGCTTCATCAGTTTCTAATCGACACACATCAAAATTATTTTTTATGCTTACGGTTCGAAAGTATATAAGAAAAGCAATGTCTCATGTCAAGAAGATCCTGTTTTCAAAAGAGCTGTGGCACACGCATGTGCCATAGAGTCAAATCGTGTTGACGGCTGATTCGAGTCCGGAGCCTTTATCAAGGATGATGGCCCGGGGTTTTCAGGCCGCCGCGGGATGATGTTCATTGAAAATAGCTGTATATGCCCTGGGCACGATGCTTTCGCATTGCCGCTGTCTCCGGCGTTACTCTCCTCACCGCACCTGTGGTCTTGTTGATATCCAGAAGCACCGCTTCACCGTTATGAACCACATAATCGAATTTTCCATAGTCAAATTTGAGTTCGTGGCGCAATTTTTCTATTTCCTTATGGACCTCTATGTTTTGAGACCGCACACCGGATCGGTCATTGACAATGGGTCGGGGGGATGAAATACGCGTACAGGTAAATTTATCCCCTAAAAACTGATAGAGTCGAACATGGTAAAGACCGTCTTCGAACTCAGGACAAAAGCGCTGGACAACTACATCTTTTCTTTTAAACCAGCGTGACGGAACCTCGCTTAAACTGCTGAACATGAGGTAGTCCGCCGGCGTTCGAAAAAAAGGCACTTTCAAGACGCGCATCAGAGATCGAAAATAATGGTTTCTCTTTAAACGCAGCGCTTCCGGAATCCCGGCATAATTTAAATCAGACTTTATGAACACCTGCCCTGAATAATTGTCCTGCGGACTGAGAAGATACCGGCTGAAACTCGATTTTCTTATGTCTACGGGTTTGTCGTTCAAGACAATCGGATATTGTTGCGCAAAGGCGATGTATTCATCAGGAACAACGGATAAATCCACGTGAACCAGGATTAAATCGGCGGGAATAAACTTCCTGACGCCGAAAATATGTGTGACGGCATGCCCGTCCCGGCGCCATAATTCGGCCAGTCCTGAGATTGCGTAATTTTTAACTGCCGCCTGGTCATCCTCGTGAAACAAGATGGCAATGTGATAACTCATGGGTTTTCCATCTCCAGCCATTGCCTGACTTCGCCGGGTGTTGCGATTTCCCGGCCATTTCTGAGGGCCGCGTCCACAGCATGTCTGACCCAGTCACTATTACGTGCCAATGTCTGTTTATCCCTATCCAGGTACAAACTGTCTTCCAGCCCCGTCCGGACACCGCCGCCCATTTTGATGGCCAGTTCCCGAACCAGACCATGAGACCGGCCGACGCCGGAAGCGGACCAGATCGAAAACACGGGAAGCTGCGAAACAAGATAACTCAGATTATTTTGTGAAGCGTTCATCGTGCCTAAGGAACCAAGCAATAGATTAAAATACGCGGGCTGCTTGAGCCATCCTTTTCGTATGAGATATTTGGCGTAATCGATCATGCCGACTTCGAATACTTCCAGCTCCGGTTTGATATTCCTCTCCAGCATACCCTTGGCCAAAGTCTGAATCACCTGCGGCGGATTGATGCTGGCCTGCGTCGGAAAATTCATGGAGCCCAGCGTCAGAGAAACCATATCCGGTTTCAGATCGTCCGGCAGCGTTAAAACGGCGGATCTTTTTTCAAGTTCCTGCCAGTTGCGGCCGCTGGAGGTAACACAAATAATCAACGCTGTGTTTTGTTCCCGAATACGGCTGATGATTTCAGCGTACACCGACGGATCCGGTGTCGGTTCTTCATCAGCATCCCGGGCATGAAGGTGAACGATGGCCGCACCCAGTTTTGCCGCTTCCAACGCCGCTTTTGCGATTTCCGCGGGTGCTACAGGAAGATGAGAATTCTCGCGTTTACGGTGCTTCATGCCCGTCAGCGCGGCATTAATCAATAATTTCTCCCGTGAGGGAGGCACCGGTTTAATGCCTGTCAAATCGGCCTCCAGAGTCGTCCATGCGGGAACATCATTCAGGCCGAAAGAATGAATCTTGGGCAGCTTCCCGATTTCTCTGTAGCCGAAATGACGTTTATACCAGGCGATGGTTTGGGGCCGGTCCGCGTTGGTGATGATTTTTGCGCACCCCAGGCCGCGTAAGATCTGCATGCGCCTTGCCTGAAGTTCCATGCCCAGGCCATATCCGGTATAGTCGGGGTTTACGGCCATAAGAGTCGTTTTCCCGATGTCCGCAGAGACAAACGTGTACCCGGCGGCGCCGATGAGCGTGCCATTTTGTTCGGCAACAATAAAACATTTGTAATCCAGAGCACCCATTTCCGGTGATGGAATATGATGCATGTTGTAAGGCCGCATCAATTCAATAATAGAAGGGATTTCTTCGGGCCGCGCAAAGCGAATCTTATAGGCGGGATGGTTATCTGACATAGCTGAAAGTTCTTTTAATGATATATTTGTGAATCCTTATCGAATACAGCCTGAAATTGTCAAGATTCTTTTGAAGAATCTGTTTTTCAGGATCATTATGAAATATCGGTGCGTTGTTGAATCATGAATCACGAAAGTGAATCGATCAACCGGCGCGTGATCCTGCCGCCCAGTGTTTCCCTGGACCGGAGCGCGCCGTGCGGACAGACCTCCACGCAGCAGTAACAGCGGATACATCTGGTGTAGTCAAATTCAATCCGGTCCTTAACATCCCTGATGGCTTTTGCCGGACAGATCTCCCAGCATTTACCGCACATCTGACACAGAGGCTCTTTGCATACCGGCAATGCCAGCGTGTGGTGCCGCAAAAAATCCTGTATCACCTTCGGGCCAAAGACCAGACGACTGCCTTGAGGCAACTGGAAGCGTTTGATCTTCGGCAGCTCTCCGTCAATATCAAAGGTTGGGATCAAACGCTCTTCGCCGGCGATTTTAAGAATCGGCACGTTTTCGTAATACACGCCCACCATTTCGGAGACGACCATATCCAGCGCGAAGGAGTTATCGGATCCGATCAAAACACCCACTTTACGGGGCTTGCCTCCCTTCCCCGGCCCGTCACCTTCCATGGCGAGAATGCCATCCAGAATGGAAACGGCGGGGGTGACCGCCTGATGAATCGCCACCAGCAGCCTCGCGAAGGCCATGGTGTCAACCCCCGCCCGCATATGCCACTGAGGCTTTTTAAACCCGATGATGCAGCCGAACATGTTCTTCACGGCAAGCGTAAGAAGCATCTGGCTGTGCGTTTTGAGTTTGGGCAGATTGATGATGACATCCGCTTCCACGGCATCACGCGCAATCTCTATTTGTCCGAACGGCTTTCCGATATCAACCCGGACATTGTCCCTGAAAGGAACACAGGAAACCCCAAGACCTTGAAGCGCATCCGCCGTGCCATTTTGCCTGAGAATGCTTTCAAAAGACCCGATGGCCGGAGAATCGGAAATCTGAGCATGAGCGCCCTTTTGCAGGACAAACTCCGCAACAGCCTTGATGATCGCCGGATGCGTCAGTACCGCGTCTTCAGGATGAGCAGCGGACAGCATATTGGGCTTGATCAGGACCCGGCTGCCGGGCTTGATTTTATCGCCCGCCAGCTTACCCATCATATCAAAAACAAGCGGCTTGATCTGGTTGTACTGATATTCGGTTTTGCGGATAATAACGGTAGCCATGTTTTTACTTGATAATATGCCTGTTTCTTATGCCCCATTAACCAGGGGCGGGAAAATAGAAATAATAAGACCTGAGACGACTATCTCTTCGACCTGCTCACCTCATGGATATCTTCCGCTGAATCTACCACATGCATCATCGGAGTTCAGCCATTATTTATGACGGATCGAGACATCGCGTTATTTTTTAAGCAAAAGACTCACGCTGGAATGAAGAAGGGAATAAAAAAACCAAGGGCTGATCATCTAAACTATTGCTGATTTAACGTGAGGCATGGTACTCCCAAAAGCAAAGGATTACGAACACGCGTAAACCTTTCAAGATGATCATTTGAAGTTTTGCAATGTCCTTCACTTTTTTTGAAGACCTAAAGAGATCACACTTGTGCCGCCGTTCTCGTCAGGTTTTATTTTTTAGTGAAGATCGTACACAGGATCTTTCTTATACTCCGCAACCTCCGGGCATACAAAGAGGTCGATATAAGTCTCTCCGGAGAGCAGGCTGTCTTCGAAGGCGTCATCATCCTGCCGCTTTGACGATTCCCGGTTATGCTTCCTATCCTGAAACTTTTTATTCCTGCTCATTTTTGCCTCCCGGAACGATCCGTTCATTATTACTGCAATTCCTGTAATATGTATCGGCCATTCCCCGGATTGCTTTAATATTCTTTAAAAATATCTTATGGGTTGCCCAGTGTATTTTTAGTCGTTATTTCGGCAACATATAATAATGCGCTGATATTTTTCGTCGTGAGTGGCGCTAGATATTATGGCCGGGGATCAA
>CAZDYR010000043.1:6341-9668 GCA_964509625.1 uncultured Smithella sp.
ATCTTATCCGGGTATCCCGAAAATTAAAAAACTTTTTGTATATCCGGAATAACGATCCCGGCCTGGCCAATACCATGCGTCGTATCAACTTTAACTGCCGCACTTTAGCCTCCGTACCGGATGTGCAGTTGGCGTGGTGCGCGATCATATCAAGTGGCGGCGCGCATCCGTGCGAACGGGCCCAGATTTTAGCCGGAAAAACACCCCATCGCAAATCAAACGGCTTATCGCGCAGAAGCTGGTTGATCGCGGTTTGATCCCCCAGGGGCATCTTTTCAAATTTCATTTCCGCCACCCTGGCATAGAAATCGAGCGTTTTATCGTTACATCGGATGGCGACAAATCCGGCATTGACTTCTCCTGTCGGAGGCCAGTGTTCACTTTGAAAAACAAGATCCTTTCCCTCAACAGACTGATTGATGACGGGACGGCATTGGCTGAAAAATTGAATATCGCAATCCAGGCTTAAAATGATTTCTCCCGGGTTATTCTTGATGGCCTGATAAAGATATTCGTGCCTCTTGCGCAAAGCACGAAACCAGAAATCCGACGCAAAATGAACTTCCCTGCCTTCGCTTGAACCAAGGCTGATCAAATGAACTTCAAAATCATCAACCAGTGTTTTTAAAAACCAGTCATCTCTTAACTTTTTATTTTCTTCGCTGTAGACACCGAATACTTTCACAAAACCTCTTGATCATTCCTGAACAGTAGCCGCTACTCAACCATGACCTCTTCCACCCACATCAACTCGCAGGCGTGGTCGCCCCTGTCCTCCCGCGTCAAGGACGAATTCCAAAACCCGCCGTCTGGATGCCTGACGTTGATCAGATACCCTTTAAGACGGACAATTTCACCCTCGCGTACTTTGAGCAAATCCGATTGAACGTCTTCATCCGCGGGAACCATGTGCGTATTGGCCGAACTGCGGGCCATCAGGGCGGGATCAACCGGCGGTTCACCCTGCCAGCTGTAATGATACCAGCGACCGCTCTGGCCGATCTGAAGCTGTCCGATAATCTTATGATCAGACATCGGCCCCCAGCCCAACGCGAAATCCACCGGAGACAACTCCGCCCAGCGGCCGCTGCGGTATCGCTCAATAGAAAGAACTTTGGCGCGAATTTCATAACGCGCGACCGGCTGAATGGAAAAGCCGAACCTTTGCATCACCGGCGCATCCGCAGCCGTCTGAACGGGCTCTTCCTCTACAGGACCGATACCGGCAATTCGTTTTTGTTCCAGTTTGTTGTGCAGAAGATAGCCAAGACCCAAAAGCAGCAGCACGATGACGATGATTGCGGAGACGGGCAGTTTTATTTTTTGAACGGATGGTTTTGAAGCCTCCGGCCGGACACGAGCGGGCCGGAAATCTTCCGCTGTCAGTTTGGAAAAAATTACGCCGCAGCGCGCACACTCAAGCTCTTCGCCTGCCCGTTCGGCACCGCATTTAGGACAAATCATCGCTCAATGAAGACCTTCAATTTATTTTTCACAAATAACGGCAACGGCCTCAAGAAAGCGATCCATTTCCGCGTCTGTTCCAATCGTCACCCGAATAAAGTTGTTAATTTTCGGCTTGTCAAAATAGCGGACGAGAATGCCATTTTCCCGCAGTTTTTGAAACAGTTCCCGCCCGGAGCATCGCGTGTGACGGATAAAGATGAAATTGGCCTGAGACGGGATAACGGCAAATCCCTGAGCCGCCAGTTTCTGTGTCACACGCTCACGGGTCGTCATGATTTTACGGCGTGTTTCCTGAAAGTAGGCGTCGTCTTTAATGGCTTCGCGCGCGCCGGCCTGGGCAAGACGATCGACCGTATAGGAATTAATGGAATCTTTGACACGGATGACGCCCTCTATCAGCTCTTTGTCCCCCAAGGCGTACCCCACCCTTAATCCGGCCAGAGCGTGCGACTTGGACAGCGTCCGGATAACGAGCAGATTCGGATAACGGGGTATCAGCGCGGCGGCGGAATCTGCCCCGAAATCGACATAAGCTTCATCGAGAATGACCACGCTCTTTTCATTTTTTCGCAAAACTTTTTCAATATCGGAAAGAGGCAGGCCAAGGCCTGTCGGCGCGTTGGGATTGGCGATGAGAATTCCGCCGTTTTCCTGAAAGTAGCCATCCAGAGGAATACTGAACGCGCCGTCTGCCTCAATCAGTTTGTAAGGCGTGCGGAAAAATTCCGCGTAAACCGGATAAAAGCTGTAGGTGATGTCGGCAAAAAGCACCGGTTTGCCTTCCGGTTCGAAAAACGCGGGAAAACAAAACGCCAGCAGTTCATCGGACCCGTTGCCGATAAAAACATTTTCCCGTTTAAGTCCGAAGGCAGAGGCAATGGTGTCTCTCAGTTCATCGCCCGACGGGTCGGGATAAAGCCGCAGGGTATCATTAGCGGCCTGTTTAATAGCTTCAATGGCCCTGGGTGAAGGCGGATAGGGATTCTCGTTGGTATTGAGTTTTATGTATTTACGGTCTTTCGGCTGTTCCCCCGGAACATAGGGTTTGATGTTTCTGACCGTTGAACTCCAGTATGTGCTCATAGCTGTCCATCCGTTTATCAGACTGTGATAACTTTATGCATGATTAAATATATGAAAAGTTCTCGAATTTCCATGATTTATTTTTCCGCTCCATGATGGCGACCGTCGCGTAAATGACAAATAAAAAGGATCAGCAACATCGATATAATTTTTTACACGATTGATTTAGCGAAAGACAGGAAAACGGCCGGAAACAGCGCAAGGTCAAAAGGGTATCATACACACTCGCCTTGGACATTTTCCAATATATTCATGGCACGGGTACGGGTCTGTTGCCGGCAAAGCATCAACGGGCCGCAGATATTCCTGCGATTACAGGAAGATTCCGCTCAAAATGTATCCCGCCGCAATGAGTGCCTGAGTGGCGAGAACCAGCAGGACATTTTGCCCCATCGCCTTGAGAAAGGCCTCCCGGTCGTCATACCGGAATGATCCTTTGATCACCTGGAAGGCAATAGGTAACGTCAGCAGACTCAGAAGCGTAAAAACAGGCATGTAACGATAAATAACCGCCCAGACAACCCAGAGATAAACAAGCACCGTGAAGAGCGAAAAGAAATAAGCCGCGTTTTTCTTACCGGCGACAATCGGCAGGGTTCGTCTCTTGACCGTCATGTCCGCTTCCGCGTCCGGAAACTCGTTGAGCAAAAGCAGGTTATGCACCAGAAAGAAAGACGGCATGGAGGCGATTAAGGCGCCAACCGAATAGACGCCGGTATGCACAAAATAAGCGCCCATGACCGGCAGGATTCCCAGCCCCAGGCCGGCCGACCACTC
>CAZDYR010000043.1:9678-10992 GCA_964509625.1 uncultured Smithella sp.
ATAAAAAATAATCAGCACAACGGCCAGCACCAAAAGCGGTAAAAGCAGAAATCCCGATTTCCAGACGAAAAACACGGCAATCGGAATAAGAATGACAAAACAGATAATCCCCAGCCACAAAACCTGTGGAACCGTCAGCAGCCCGGTGGGCGCGGCGCCGCTGCCGCCGCTGAACGGGGTGCGATTGGTTTTATAATCCAGTCCGCTTCGGGCATCGAAATAATCGTTAAAAATATTGACCGCCGAGTGGGCGACCAGCAATCCGAATGTGGCAAGCAGTGCATACCCCAGGCTGAACGGTGACCCGAAGAGTCTTGATTCATACCAGGCAACGGAGGCCCCCAGAATGCCCAGGATTAAAGCCAGAATCAGAAACGGAATGCGAATAACGGTTATAACGCCTTTGAGTGTCATTTTATTTCCCGCCAAATATTTTCTATGCAACGCCAAGTTTGCTCCTTAACAATTAATCCCCCGTCTTGGCAAGCAGATTATCGGTTTGAAGACGGACTGAATATCATTGGCAAAATCAATAGCGCTCCTTTTTTGGTCGGTGGCGTATTTTTGTTTTCTCTTGACAGGGCTCTTTGCCCTGCCTATAAGTTCATCCTGCCGCGAATCCCCTTCATGCGGCCAAGGGCTGTGATCACACAACTTAAAAGGAAAACGGAAACGATGTCCTCTCCTGCCGGCGCACCGGATAAAATACCCTCCCGGGAAGAATGCGATGAGCTCATGGTCAGGTATTCCATGCTGCCCAATATCATCGCCCATTCCCGCCAGGTGATGCGTGTATCGCTGGCCATCACGGATCATCTGAAAAAAGACGTTTCCGTCAACCGGGACCTTATTCTCGCGGCGGCGCTTCTGCACGACATCACCAAAAGCCGCGCGCTGCAAACAAAAGAAAAACACGATCAGTCCGGCGCAGATCTGCTGAGGTCTTTAGGATTCGTCCGTGTCGGCGAGATTGTCAGACAGCATGTGGCGCTTGAGGATTTCAATCCGAAAGGCCGGCTGGAGGAACGGGAAATCGTCAACTATGCCGATAAAAGAGTCTTGCATGATTCCGTTGTAAGTCTTGCGGAGCGGATGAAGGATCTGATCGGGCGTTACGGTTTTACGGAAGAGATCCGGCAATATATCCGGAACAACGGACGGCAGGTTGTGGCAGTGGAAAAAAAGATCAGGCATTGCATGGCCGCCGATCTGGAAACCGTCATTGGAGCAATGCGATGATTGCCGACCGCTTGGTTTTCCGTGTTTCTCACTCGTCGACCTTGCCGCAGATCATTTCTTCCGCCGGATAGGGCT
>CAZDYR010000044.1:0-10955 GCA_964509625.1 uncultured Smithella sp.
GCATCTGGAGGTGCTGGGCGGGGCGCGCCAGACGGTAAAGATTGACACGGGGCGGGAATCCGTGGTGACCTTCCGTTTGAGGGCTCGCAATGTCCTGGGCTCCGGCAGCCTCTCTTTCAGCGCATCCCTCGGCGCAAAGCGCGCCCAGTACACGGTTGATTTGAGCGTGCGTCCGCCGGTGCCATACATGACAACTGTGGCCGGCGGGCATGTAAAGTCGGGCAAGGCGGATGTGCCGGTAACCCGCAGCATGTACCCCGAATACCGCACCCTGGAAACCAGCATCTCTCCCCTGCCTCTCGGCATCGCGCACGGGTTAATCCACTATTTGAACCGCTTCCCATACGGCTGCACGGAGCAGTTGGTCAGCCAGGCCTTTCCGGCGCTGATCCTGCGCAACCGGGTAGAGTTCGGCTACGCGCCGGCAAAGGTGGAGACAAACCTCGCGCAGGCGCTGCGCGTGTTGCGCGCCCGCCAGAACGCTGAAGGCGCGTTTGGTTTCTGGGCGGCCAACTCCCACGTATCCGACTTCCAGGTGGCCTACGCGCTGCATTTCCTCACCGAGGCAAAAGAGCGCGGCTATGCCGTGCCGCAGGACATGCTGGACAAGGGCCTCAATTACCTGCGTTCCATAGCCAACAAAGAACCGGATAACCTGACCCAGGCGAGGGAGCGTGCTTACGCAATCTACGTGCTGACGCGCAACGGCCAGGTGACCACCAATTATCTCAACCTGCAACGCACAGTCCTGGACAAGGACTATGCAAAGGTTTGGAAAACGGACCTGACCGGCGCTTACCTGGCATCCGTTTATCAAATGCTGAAACAGGAACGGCAGGCAGTCAGTCTGATCGGCAAATCACGGATCGGCCAGCCTCAGCGGGTCGATTACGATTATTTTTATGACGGCCTGGTGTACGATGCCCAGCTTCTATATCTTTTGGCGCGGCATTTCCCCGACCAGCTGCGGGCCCTGAAAGCGGAAGACCTTGAAACCATCGTTAATGCCGTGGCCGAGGGCCGGTTCAGCACCCTGTCCTCCGCTTACACCATCCTGGCGCTTGACACTTATGCGGATGTCAAGGGCGTCGCCACCCTGGCGGAGGCATCCATCCAGGAAATCGCCGGCGACGGCAAAAGCCGAAGCCTGGTTCTGCCGAAAGGCCTGTTCCCGAAAGTCGCTTTCTCCGAAAAAGCCCGGAAGGTGAGCATCACCAATGGCGCCGATTTCCATTTGTTTTATCAGGTGACCCAGGCCGGCTTTGACCTGACACCGCCCGCGAAAGAGATCAAACAGAAACTGGAAATCCAGCGGGAATACCGGGACGCCGGTAATAAGGTGGTCACGAAGGCGGCCCTGGGTGGAGAACTGACCGTACACCTCAAGATCCGCTCCATCGGGCAGAGTGGTTTGCAAAACGTGGCTGTTGTCGACCTTCTGCCGGGGGGATTTGAAGTAGTGCGCGATTCCATACGACCTGCCGCGGCTCCAGCCCCCGAAATCCGCCGGCGCGAGTATGAAGAAGGCGATGGAGAAGAAGAAAGGGAAGGAGAACCGGATGAGCCAGCCGCTTCAGACGATCAGGAAGCAAGAGTTGCCACCCGGGTGAATAACGGGTCTTTCTCTGCCGATTATGTGGACATCCGTGAGGATCGGGTGGTGATCTTCGGACGGGCGGTACCCGGTGTGCAGGAATTTACGTACCGCATTAAGGCCGTCAACCAGGGTGTCTATACGGTGCCGCCGGTGTTCGGGGAATCGATGTATGACCGCAGGGTTCAGGCCCGGGGTATGGGAGCAAAGATATCGATTGAAAAGCCCTGATACCCGGTCGCTTTATTCGGGTGATTTGGCACAGAGCAGGCTGCCTCGCGCATGTACATTCAGCCTTCTGTGTGCCAAGCTCATCTTTTGAACGCGACCGGCTATAAGCATATGGTTTAACGCTATGGCAATGAATATCCATCCACGGGAATGGCTGCGCCGTGGATATTTTTTCATGAGACAGCGCCTCCGTGATCTTTTATCGGCGCCCCAAATCCGCCGGCGAATGCTGCGCGCACTGATCGGGCTGCTGGCCGCGCTTTGCGCGCTGGCGACCCTGTACGTCCTGATACCGTGCCCGCGATTATGGGAAGGTTTGAGCTACTCGACTGCCTACTATGACCGCAATCACCGTTTACTGCGCCTCACCCTGACCGGCGACGACAAGTACCGCCTGCATCTGCCCCTCACGCAGATCGCGCCGGTAATGATCGATGCCACCCTGCTGTATGAAGACCGGCATTTTTACCGGCACCCCGGGGTGAATCCCGTTTCACTGGCGCGCGCCGCCTGGCAGACGTTTACCGATGGACGGCTGATCGGCGGCTCGACCCTGACGATGCAGCTGGCGCGCATCCGCTTCAACATCGATACCCGAAACATCAGCGGCAAGCTCATGCAAATACTGCGGGCCCTGCAAATCGAGCTGTTTTATTCCAAGGATGAAATTCTGGAAGCCTATTTATGCCTGGCACCTTACGGCGGTAATGTGGAAGGTGTCGGGGCCGCCAGCCTCATCTATTTCGGAAAATCCGCGAACCGCCTGACGCCGGCCGAAGCTTTAAGTCTGAGCGTAATCCCGCAAAGCCCGTCGCGCCGCGTGCCAGGCCATCGAGCTCTCAATGAAGCGCGCGATCTCCTGGCGCAGAAATGGATCGCCACGCACGCGGCAGGTGAACGCGACCTGCTGCGCATGCCGCTTGCGCTGCACAACATCAGCAATCTGCCTTTTCACGCGCCGCATTTTGTTGATGCGCTGAGCCCGGCGCCGTCTCGTTCCGGTGTCGTGATCACCACGCTCGACCTGCGCATGCAGACACTGCTTGAGCGTCAGGCGCGTGCCTATCTGGACCGGCGCCGAAGCCAGAATCTGACCAACGTCACCGCTCTGCTGATCAATCATCAAACCATGGAAGTTGTCGGACTGCTAGGCTCCGCGGATTTTTTCAACACGGCCATTCAGGGCCAGGTCAATGGCACGCAGGCACCGCGCTCACCCGGTTCGACGCTTAAGCCGTTTATTTACGCCCTGGGAATGGACCAGGGAATTATCCATCCTCTGACCATGCTGAAGGACGCGCCGGCCCGCTTCGGCGGTTTTAATCCGGAAAATTTTGATCGTGAATTTACCGGCCCCGTGAGCGTTCATGACGCCCTGATACGCAGCCGCAACCTGCCGGCCGTGCATGTCACCGTCCGCCTGCGTCAGCCCAGCCTCTATGAGTTCATGAAGCAGGCGCAGGTAAAACTCCCCCGGAACGAAGAATATTACGGCCTGGCGCTCGCCCTGGGCGGGGCCGAGGTCACCATGGAGGATCTGGCGCAGATGTATGCCATGCTGGCCAATGGCGGCAAATGGCGCGGGCTGCGCTACGTTCAGGAAGAGGTAAAAGAGGATGGCGTGCAGATGCTTTCGGCGGAATCCTGTTTCCTTGTTCTCAATATTCTCAAGGACAATCCGCGTCCCGCGCAGGGATATTCCAGTGATTGGACCCTGGATAACTTCCCGGTGTACTGGAAAACCGGAACATCTTTTGGTTTTCGCGATGCCTGGTCTGTAGGGATTTTCGGCCCGTATGTCCTCGCGGTGTGGGTTGGAAACTTCGACGGTTCCGGAAATCCCGCGTTCGTCGGCGTCGAGGCCGCCGCGCCGCTACTGTTTGAAATCATTGATGCCATAAGGGCGGAAGGCACCCCGCTGAAGCCTCTTTATCTTCTGCCGCCGCCCAACATAGCCCGCGTGGAGGTATGCGCCGTGTCCGGCCAGATCCCCGGCCCGCACTGCCCGCATACCGTGCCCACCTGGTTTTGCCCCGGTGTATCACCGATTACCGTGTGCAATATTCACCGCGCCGTCAGCGTCGACGCGCACACCGGCCACCGCGCCTGTCAGCCCGGCTCCCCGGGCACGCGGATGGAAGTGTTCGAATACTGGCCGTCCGATTTACTCCGGCTGTTCAGACAGGCCGGTATTCCGCGTCGCCTTCCACCAGCGGAAAATCCAGACTGCCCCCTGGAAGTGCGCGCCACCCGGGGCAATCCACCCCAGATCACCTCGCCCCAGGCCGGCTTGACCTACAGTTATCGCGCTGCAGAGCGGCAACCGGCGCCGCTTGCCTTCAGCGCGGTGACCGATGCGGACGTGCGCACCATCTACTGGTTTCTCGATGAGCGTTTTGTCGGCCGTTCCGACGGCGGTCAGACGCTTTTCTGGCCGCCGCGCCCGGGACAATTCATGCTGCGCGCCGTGGACGACCAGGGAAGGTCCGACGCCCGTCCCATCAGCATCCAGATCATTCCCTGACGGCAAAATGACAGGTCTATTGCAGTCTCTTAAATAGATTATCGAGTGCACGGACATCCTGGCGGCTCCGGAACTGGCCAAAATCGTGAAGTGTGTAATGAAAAAGGAAATCAGCCGCCGCAGGCTCCATGAGGAGAAGCCAACTCGCTGAAAAGGGCATTCATGGCCTTCGTGTATTTTTTGTGTTCTTCATAAATATAAAGCGGCGGTTCCATTTTCAGTTCCTCCCGCGATTCGCTCCGCCCTTCCACCAGAACAAACTCCGCGTTTGACGCGGCATCCGAAAACACCAGCTTCATTCTTTTGGGTTCAATATTATTCTTGCGAAATAAAGCCACCAATTCAATCATTCGCCTTGCCGGATAAATGGCAAACACCCTGCCCCTGGGTTTAAGCGCGTACCGGGCCGCCGAAAGAAAATGCTCCAGCGAACCGCTTATTTCATGCCGGGCGATCGCTTTTTCAGGCAAGGGATTGATACGGCCGGAATCGAGTTTACGGTAGGGAGGATTAAAAACAATATTGTCGAAAAAGTGGGGTTTGTAGATTTTTTTGATGGATCGCGCATCGCCCGCGTCAATAATCACGCGGCGATGCAGACCGTTTTGTTCGACATTTTTTTGCGCGAGCACCGCGAGACCATCCTGAACCTCCAGGCCGTGCCAGCGTGACTGTGAGAAACGATTGGCCAGGACCAGCGCGATAATTCCGTTTCCGCACCCCAGGTCCAGATTGACGCTCCGCGCTTGAACAGAAACAAAATGAGCCAGCATCAGCGAATCCAGATTAAAACGGTATCCGCTCCGGCTCTGGCGGATATTTAATTGACCGTCCAGAATCTCATCGATGGTTTCTTCGCTGATCATATAACCTTTCCCACGGTTGTACTTGCCCTGCATTGTCATGCAGGATTTGGATACTGTCTCGCAATTCCATCTGCGTCATTCCGGGCAAGCCCAGCGCGACCCGGCTTGTACCCTTTAGGTTGAATCCAGGAATGAAGTAACTGGTTCCTCATGTTAGGCCGCGTCTTTTTGACTCGACCTAAACCGCCAACGTTGTAGGCAGAGTCAACTTGTGTTTCTACACTTCCAGCAAAAAAAAGAAAAGCCGAATTTCACAAGGCAAAGCGCAAACGCGGCCTGGCATGCCCCGGTCGATCCGCCATCCAAAGCGGTTATATTCATTGACAAGACCATATAATTCGTATACACATATTCACATCTGTTAACACTATATACGGTATGCCCATGTACACAAAATCGCAAAATCTTATGGATCATTTTCGGCAAAATGGCGGTATCATCCGCTTCTCGGCCCTGCGCAAAGCCGGTTTTCATCCGGACACCATTATAGCGCTGGAGAAAAACGGACAAATCTCCAAAATGAGCCGCGGCATATATCAACTTGCCGGTTACGAGCCCACCGTGCATCCCGATCTGGTCATGGTTTCTCTCCTGGCTCCCCGCGGCGTGATATGCCTGATTTCTGCGCTGGCCTTTCATGAAGCAACCAACGAAATACCCCGGCATGTGGATATTGCCATACCCAGACAATCCCGAGCGAATGTCATCAAGTACCCACCGGTTCAGGTGTACCGTTTTGGCCGTCAGGCATGGAAAGAAGGCATTGAAGAACATCGGATAGACGGCCATCTTGTTAGAATCTATTCGCTGGCAAAAACAATAGCGGACTGCTTCAAATTCAGAAACACCATCGGCATCAATATAGCCAGGGAGGCCCTCAAGACGGCCATCGCGGAAAAACACATTAGGCCGCAGGAGGTCATGAAATATGCGGCCATCTGTCGCGTAAGCAATATCATCAAGCCCATTCTGGAAACGCTGATATGAAAAAGAATATCGCGAATATACAGGCATCTGTCAGGGCAAGGCTTCAAAACGCGGCAAAAAACGACCGCAGGCCTTTTGCCGAAATACTTCAATATTATGGCATGGAAAGGTTCATCTACCGGCTTTGCAGATCAATCCATTCGCGTCATTTTATCCTTAAAGGCGCCCTTCTGTTTACTGCCTGGAACCTCCCCCAGCGACGCACGACCCTCGATATTGATCTCCTGGCACGGTGTGACAACCGAATCAACGCTATTGAAAAAATCATGAAAGATATTTGTAAAACAAGCGTGCCTTCCGACGGCCTTGTTTTTGATCACGAAACCGTGCGCGGTCAACGGATTAAAGAAGACGCGGATTACGAGGGCGTGAGAGTCAGGTTTGCGGGATTTCTGGATCGGGCGCGCATCCCCATGCAGATTGACATCGCCTTCGGCGACACGGTTTTTCCCGCGCCCGGCGTCGTCGAATTTCCGGTTATCCTGGATTTGCCGAAACCGCGTCTGAAGGGCTACCCGCCGGAAAGTGTCATCAGCGAAAAATTTGAGGCCATGATAAAACTGGGCTTACTTAACAGCCGCATGAAAGATTTCTATGATATCTGGCTGATGACGAGACAGTTTGATTTCGACGGAATAAGCATCATAACAGCGTTGAGAAGAACTTTTGAGCATCGCAAAACACAACTGCCGTGGAAACGTCCTCTGTTTGCCCGCGAAATCTATGATGATAAATCCGATCGTCAGCTGCTTTGGAAGGCGTTTTTAAGAAAGAACGATATAGAAAAAGCGCCGGTGAAATTATCGGCAACGGCCAAAACCATTGAAAATTTTCTGCTCGAGCCCCTGGAGGCAATCCATAAGGAAACAGAATTTCGGAAGAAATGGGAAAAGGCCGACAAATGGCAATAGAGAACAAAGCAACCGCATAAAGTCATTGATTTATTGCACCCCACGTATATAATGCGGGCATCTTTACCCGACATTCATCAGATAGACCTTCTTTAGACGGAGACGAAATTCTTGTCTGCCTTTATGCTTCAACAATTCTTCCGGATTAAAAACAAAATTGAGCAGGATATCCTGCGCTACGGGGCACAGATGGAAGCTATCTCACCACCCGCCGCCGTGCACCATGATGCAACAACGGAAATCGGAATCATAAAGAAAATATACAGGTGAAAGAATGGAAATGTTTAAAACTAAAGAGATGGAAAAGCTTGAAGAAATTCTATGCAAGGCAGCCGATCCGGATGAAAGTTTCAATTCCACCGAACTGCACGGCTTTTTCTTTGGTCTGGCGATAACGCCCGACCCCGTCATGCCAAGCCAGTGGTTTCCGGTGGTCTTCGGGAAAGAAGGACCAATGTTTGACGATGAAAAAGACGCGCAGAACTGTCTTGGCTATCTGATGGAAATCTACAACCGTTTCATGGCCGCATCGATGAACAAAAAGCTTCATTTCCCTTTCGACTACAAAAAAATATCGCGGAACTGGTTTCCTGACCTGGAAGACTGGGCATACGGATTGTTTTGCGCGTTGAGTTTCAGGCCTCATCACTGGGGGATGACGTATGAGGGTTCGGAAGAAGATATCCCGGAGGACATGCTGGACGTCATGGACGCCTGTGCCATCGTCACCGCTGCCGCATTTCCTGAGGAAAGAAGCGGCATTCTCGAAACGATGCCCGGCTCCGAACCGAAAAACGAAGAAGAAATGGAAATTCTGGTTTTCGGCCTGCTGCCGGCATGCGTGGAAACACTTCAGAGGCATGGCGCGATGCTGCACAAGCAAATGCATTCCGGCCGCACAAAAGCCGCTCCTGAACAGCCCGTGCGGCATGAACCGAAAGTCGGCCGCAATGAACTCTGCCCCTGCGGCAGCGGCAGAAAATACAAAAAATGCTGCGGCGCGAACTGAAAATATTTTTTCTGGTGGAACATTAGATGGAGGTGATTGACGTGCGCTTGAATAAACGCTATAAGCGGCTACACATATACGCCATAAAATGCATTAATAGAACCAACGATCTTAAGTGGCGCAAAATATCTTCCGTGAACGGCTACGGCCATGTTGGAAAAGGCTGACTTCATGATTGCACTTGCCATACTCCTTTTTATCCTGGGAATCGCTTTTTTGTGGATCGGCACAAATGCCGTATTGCACCGTGTGCCTATCCTGTCCGGGTGGCTGCGCGTTTCCCCGCTAGTCGTCACCGTTTTGCTTCTTGCGGTAATGACATCGCTTCCTGAATTTTTTGTTTCTCTTTTTGCGTCTTTGCGCAATCAGCCTTCCGCCGCGATGGGTAACATCGTCGGCTCTAACTTTGTGACACTGACTTTCGTTGCCGGTGTCTGCGCGCTGTGGCGTCCGATTCAAGTGGGACCGACATTACGCACGCGGGAATCCAGCTGGATGATCATGGCGTCGGCGCTGCTGTTGATCTTTGCGATGGACGGGGTTGTCAGTCGTATCGACGGCCTGATCCTGCTTGCCGCATACTGCCCGTATTTTTGGGGCACCCTGGACGACGCACGGCGGCAGCGCAACCGGGAAACCAATCATTCAATGCCACCCGTAAAAAGACCCTGGCTGGAAATGATTATATTCGCGGGCGGAATCGGGATGATTATTCTGGGTTCAAACTGGATCGTAGAAAACGGGACCATGCTCGCGCGCCTGTTCGGCATGAGCGATTTGCTGATCGGCGTCACTTTTTACGCTTTCGGAACCTCATTGCCGGAGCTGGCGATTGCCCTGGGCGCGGTTCTCAAAAATCAGGCTAATGTCACGCTGGGCGAAATCTACGCTTCCAATATTTTTACCGGCCTGGCCGTGATTGGCGTCCTTTGTTTGGTAAAACCTCTCATCGTCGAGCCGATGATTTTCCAGCGCGATCTGCCGATGCTGATTGTGGCGGGTGTGCTGCTGCAGATGTTTGTCACCACCGGAAGGCGTTTTGTGCGACTGGAAGCAATCATCATGATTGCCATCTATGCACTCTTTCTCGCCGCGCAATTTATGGGCTTCAGCATATCCCTGGATTGACAAGCGCCCCTTATGTCTCAACGATTTCAGGACAGATCTTCATGGCGGACGCATGGTACTTCATTCATGCCTGGCGTAACGGGGCAAACGAATATCTCCCGGATTTCCGCCGGTTTTTTTACCCGGCGTCATTTCAGGATCAGAAAATACAGTTCCCCTTTTTCTTTCAGACTGCCGGCGGTGGCCTGGGCTTTGTCGCCGAAACCGCAAAAAAGATCGACGCGGCCGGGGCCTTTGATCGCCGAGCCCTTATCCTGATTCAAAACAAATCTTGAAAATCCTACACGCCGGATAACACGATGATTGTCGTCGAGAAGCGGTTTGCTCAGACGGATAAACGCCAGCGCGCCCTGAGGGAAATAAGCCGGATCCGTCGCAATGGTCCGGTCCGGAGTAACCGGTTGTCCAAGGGATCCGATCGGTTCCGTGTCAACGAAACGGAAAAAAATATAACGTTCATTGTGGCTGAGAATCTCGAATATTTCGTTTTCACTTTTGCTTTTGAGCCAGGTCTTGAATCCGAGATAGGTGATGTCACTTCTGTCGATTTTGTTCTGATTCAGCATATTCGTTGTAACGGAGCGGAAAGGCCTGCCGTTATTCTGGGCATAGCTGACGCTGAGCATCCTGCCGTCTTCCAGTCGAATTTTCCCCGATCCCTGAATATGCAAAGAGCTGAGCTCCACGGGATCGGACACCCAGACAAGTTCCAGCCCCCTGCCCCGCAACGCACCGTCAATGTCGATCTCGCGGCGCGTGAAGTAGGGTACGGTTTTGCCATCAACTTTCCGGCTGATCCTGGTTTCATGAGCTGATACTTTTTCGGAAATCAGATCCGGCGGCGTTTTATAAAGCGGATACTTGTATTTGTCCGTCCGTTTCAGCGACCCTTCAAGAAGGGGTTCGTAGTAGCCGGTAAACAAAACGTCGCCTGTGCCGGTTTGCCCGACCGCGCGAAGCAAAATAAACTCCCGGGCGATGCGCCTTTGCTTTTCTTCCCAGCTCGTATCCGATTGAACGATCCCGCGAAACGCGATAAGCGTCTGCTTCATCCGCCTCGTATCAACCGGATGGCCGGCCACATGATAATTTTGATCACGACCGGCACTGTCGTAGTAAGCCAGGCTGCGTTCGATAGCCAAAAGCAGCGAGGCGGTGTCGAGATCATCCCTCAAATCGATCTGCCGCGCATCCCATTCAGACAGAGCGGCTTCGGGTGTCGGCGCTTCGGGAACATAAACCGCGCGCCGGACGCAACCCGACACGATGACGGTCAACAGCAGCAGAAGAAAAAGGACGTGTTGCAGCCGTTTCATAATTCGATAATCATCGCGACTTCGTCGCAGTAATCGGGATATTTGGAGCAGCGGAAACAGTCCGACCAGATTTTTTCCGGCAGCGTGGAACGATCCACTTCCTTGAAGCCGAGTTTGGCAAAGAATTCTTTTTTATACGTCAGGGAAAATATTCGAAACAGCTCCAGGGTAATGGCGTCGGAAATGCAGAATTCAACCAGCTTACGGCCGATCCCTTTTTTCCGGTAAGCGTCATCCACGTAAAGAGAACGGATTTCAGCCAGGTTTTCCCAGATAATATTCATCGCGCAGATGCCCACAATCTTCTGTTCATCTTCGTCAAAATACACAATAAAATCCCTAACGGAATTATAAATATCCATCAGGGAGCGCGGCAGCATTTCCCCTTT
>CAZDYR010000045.1:0-10865 GCA_964509625.1 uncultured Smithella sp.
GCGCGTCGGCAGCCAGGAAACCATCAAAGTCAATGTACGGATTTTATCGGCCACCAACCGGAATCTGGAAAACCTGGTGAAGAAAGGACAGTTTCGGGAGGACCTTTATTTCCGTTTGAATATCTTTCCCATCATCGTTCCGCCGCTGCGGGAAAGAAAAAACGACATCCCGATTCTTCTTCATCATTTCATCCAAAAGAAAGTTCAGGAGATGGTGCTGTCCGACGTGCCGACGCTTTTGCCGGGAGAGATCGACCGGCTGATGCAGTACGACTGGCCCGGCAACGTGCGCGAGCTGGAAAACACCGTGGAACGGGCGATCATCCTCTCCAGAGGCAACCAGCTTTCATTCGCTCACATTATTGACATCGAAGCGCCGCCAGACCGGCCGGCGCCCGGAGACACCCGAAAAACGCAAAAGCTTGACGAACTGGAAGCGCTTCATATTAAAACCGTTCTGAATCAGGCGGAGGGACGGGTCAGCGGCAAGGGAGGCGCCGCCGATCTCCTGGGCATCAACCCGAACACTCTCCGGCACCGGATGAGAAAACTGGGCATCCGGTTCGGCCGGAAATAAACGCATCCATAATTTTATCAATTCCGGGAAACCTGTTTTGGCATCTTCCCAAAGTTCTGGTGATTGTTCGGATTTCCTTGTTTAATCGATCATTTTTTACTCGCAGATACCGGCCATTCATCCCTCCGCGGCTTTTTCTGAAGGTCAGGCTCCAACGATCCGCATGCTACCCCAACTGTTGAGCGGGATCGGAAGCGGATCGAAAACGTCTTCGCTCCGCCAGATGCGCGTAAAGATCCGCGGCAATCTTTAATCCGACAACGGCAAGTATAAACGCCGTCGTTTTCGACAGTACCGGTTGAATAAATGCGGCAATGGCCGCCAACAACAGCACCAGAAATATCTGAGATACACGGGCCAGGGGTTGCCTGGTCAGCTTCTGGAGGCTACCCCATCGAAACTCGCGCCCATACATAAAATGAATGAAAAACGACACCAGGTGGCTCAGTGTTATCGTGGCTAACATCATATCGATCTGACTGAAGATATGGATGAAGGGTATGCCTGAAGTCATGAGCAACAATAACATGATGACTCCCAGAAGCAGAAGGCACAAGAAGGCGAATGCTAAAACAAAGAATAAGATTTTTTTAAAAGCAGAAGCCAATTGAAGAATCCTGTCAAACAGATCTCCGGGCGATTCGATATAAAGACCCGTTACCGCCACAATCAGCATCTTTGGAATATTTAACACGCCGATAACCACAATCTCCGCCCAGTACAGGACTAAAAGGTCGGCAAGGCCAAACTTTTGCATCATGGCGTATATCGCCACACCCATGTTGACGCAAACGAGCAGGGCCGCGGAGAGGTAAACTCCACCCTTGACACCGGAGGGCTCGGTTGCCTGTGCCGGATGGAACGCTTGCATCTCTTCGATTGATAACGGCTGGAAACGCCTTCGTTCCGCCAGATGCGCGTAAAAATCCACGGCAATTTTTAATCCGATGACAAGGATTGTGAATGTCATGGTCTTTGATAGCCCGGGCATCGCGGATACAACGATTGACGCCAATACAATGACCAAAATGATCGCCACCGCGCGCAGGAACGGCTGTATGGTCAGACTTTGAAGGCTGCTCCTGCTGAATTCTCGCCTGTACAGGAAGTTTACGACAAATGACACACCATGACTCACCCCCAGAGCAGCCAAGGCAATTTGAATTCTGATTCCCAGATCCAGACTTCCCCCCAGGAAAGGAACCCCGAGACCGCCCGGCACATCGACCAATTCGGGCAAAAACATGATGGCAGCAAACAGAAGCATGCATATGGCGAATGCCGCCGCATAAAACAAGAGCATCAGCAACAAAAAGGCCGTACCCTCTCCGGAGTCGTTCCTTCCCTTGATTTTTTCAAGATGATCGCCAAAAACCGCTGCGACAAGCATCTTTGGAATATTCAGCACGCCGATGATGACAACCTCAGCCCAGTAAAGCCAAAGCATTTCAATAAAGCTGAACCATCGTAAAACAACGCAGGCCGCGATACCCAGATTGACAAAAACAAGGAGCGTCGCCGAAAGGTAACCTCCGGGGCCAAGATCGCCCATCAGGCGCGGAGCGGAAAGGTTCTGCGCATTGAACATCTCTTTCCCTGGTTTCATTTCTGCAGGCCGGACAGGCATTTCGACCTTATGGTCATGCTGAGTCGTCTGAATGTTGTACCCGGAACGCTTGACAATAAGAATAACTCCCACCGCGAGATATATGTTAATGACAAGCAGAATGATATTTGTTACCACGTATATGGCTGGGATAAGACCTGCCTTCAGAGAGATCGTCACGGCGGAAAACAATGCAAACAAGGCCATGGCCAGAGCGCCAACAATCATTAATTTTTTCCCGGCGCGGCCATAAGATTCAACATGCAAAATGGAGTAAGCCAATAGGCCATTTACAACGGCGGGAATTATCAAAGGGATAATGAAAAAGCCGATATACTTAACATTCACGCCAAGCATCGGCAACATATTCCGACCGAATAGAGGAAATAAATTTATTGATATGATTGCTACGGACATGAATGCCAGAGCGGCATAGCCAAAGGCAATCTGTGATATCTTCCTGCCTGTTTCCACCATTTTTTATCCTTTCTCTAGAAAGTCTGCAACAAAAATCCCGACGTCATGCCTCATATTTTTTTATGCGGCTTTTTGCCATTCCCTGCCCGCTGTCGCAATCAAAAGCTTAACCGCGTTATTCTTTTTTATTTTTTATGCATAAGATTTCATCACATAACGGCGACGGATGAGTCGCAAGCCCCCTAGGACTGAGGAAACACAAAAGCGTTCACTCTGCCTGGGGAACGGCCGGCTCATCCAGGTCCACAACCTGGCCAATGTATCTATAAATGAATGATGCGCTAAGAAATTATCACAAAAAGATCATTGTTATCAAAAGAAATCTTTGATGATTTCCATGATGTTCATGTTATCGATTACGAAAGGTTGTTTATAGCCGCCCAAACAGGGCACGGACTTGCATTCTCAACGGGGGAAGATTCATTTGCCCAAGCTCTGTTTCATTTCGTCCTGCATGGAGCGACGGATTTGGCAACACTTCGTTTGCAGCGCCTGACAAAAAAAGGACTGTTCACGATATCTCCGATCGGAAATATTTTTTCTGCCGGAAGAAGCTATTTCAGAATCAGGTGAAATCGCCGCTGGCTGCGGGAAAAACGCTATTTATTTCTGCGTTCGTCAATATCCCCCGGATACATCATGGCGCCCGGGCCCCGCTCCCGCGTGCGGACCCGAATAACATCTTCAACCGGCGTGACAAAAATAATGCCGTCGCCCGTTTCGCCCGTATAAGCCGATTTGAGAATCGCTTCCAGAGCGGCGTCCAGGTTGCGCGTGTTTAAAACGATGTTGATTTGTATTTTGGGAAGCATGTTGACCTGATAGGTTCCGGCGCGTCCGACCAGTTGAACGCCGCCCTGCCGGCCATGTCCCCGCACTTCAAACGTGTTCATGCCCATAATACCGATGTCCTTCAGGGCATCGATCACATCGTTGACTTTATCTTCGCGAATGATCGCCTCGATTTTTTTCAGCATGGTAAAATCTCCAATAAATAATTCTATAGATTGCAGGTCTGCTAATAGGACCGCTCACCGTGGGAGCTGATGTCCAGTCCCACGTCTTCTTCGATCGGACTGACCCGCAATCCGATGCTCACATGAAGCGCTTTGGCCAGCACATAGGTCATTCCGAAAGAAAACACGATCGTGACGATCGCCGCCGTGATCTGAATGCCAAGCTGAGCGGGATTGCCGAAAAACAAACCGTTGGCTCCATCGGCGTTGACGGCCACGGTGGCAAAAAGTCCCGTGGCGATGGTGCCCCAGAGGCTGCCCATGCCGTGACAGGCCCAGACATCCAGGGATTCATCCAGCCTGCGTCGTTCCCGAAAACGCATCGCGTAATAAGCAAGAGGCGCGGACACGGCCCCGATCACCATGGCGGCCAGAGGGGTCACAAATCCGCAGGCCGGTGTCACCGCGGCCAGACCAACCACCATCCCCGTCGCGATCCCCAGCGTGCTCGGCCGCCCATCCAGCCACGAAAGCAGCATCCAGACCAGACCGGCGGTGGCCGCCGAGGTGTTGGTTGTGACCAGAGCGTTGACCGCCACACCGTTTGCCGAAAGAGCGCTGCCCGCGTTAAATCCGAACCAGCCCACCCACAGTAATCCGGTTCCTAAAACCGTCAGCGGAATATTATTCGGCTCCATCGGAACATTGCCGTGTCCTTTGCGCGGACCGATGACCAGGGCAAACGCCAAAGCCGAAAAACCGGCGGCGATATGCACAACTGTTCCTCCGGCAAAATCGAGGACACCCATCTCCCTGAGCCACCCTCCCTGCCCCCAGACCCAGTGGCAAAGCGGATTATAAACCAGCGTCGCCCAGAGAAGGCTGAAAAGCAGGAAGCTCTTGAATTTTACCCGCTCCACGAAGGCGCCCGTAATCAGGGCGGGCGTAATAACGGCAAACATCATTTGAAAAGCGGCAAAAAGCTGGTGGGGAATCGTTTTGGCATAGGCCTCGTTCGGCTGCGCGCCCACTCCCTGAAAACCCAGGAAATCCAGCCCGCCGATTAATCCGCCGATATCGGGGCCAAACGAAAGGGAATAACCATAAAGCACCCACTGAACGCCGATCAGCGACATGAAAATGTAGCTCATCGTTAACGTGGACAGAACATTTTTCCGCCGCACCATGCCGCCATAAAAAAATGCCAGAGCAGGCGTCATTAAAAGAACAAGAGAACAACATACTAATATCCAGGCCGTGTCGCCCGTACTGATTTGAGAACCCATGCTAACCCTATCCCTCCCGTCACTTGATATGTCACGATGGAGAGCAAATACTTTGCCATAATATTTTATTCATTAAATACAGATGGTTATAATTTTAATATCCCCGGAAAAGGATGCATATTTGTATTTCCTGATAAATAAAAGACATAATTGTTCTATATTCTCACGACAATGTTTGACAGGAATATAGACATTTTAGCAAACATTCCAGCTTTTGCCTATCCTAAACAGAACAAATATGTTGCATATTTCGTCTATGCCTCATTATTAATAAATGAGTAATTACAATCACTAATCAAATTTAAGCAGTCCCGGCACCATCTTTGCTGTAACAGAGAAGAGGACTGATCATGAAAATAGAATTGATGGAATAAATCATGAAATTTATCACTGCCATTATTCAACCGAATCAGCTGGAATCAGTCAAAAAAGAACTCGCTGATGTAGACGTGAATTTAATGACGATCACCCGTCTGGTTGGACAGAAACGGCAGAAAAAAGCGGAGGAGATCTATAGCCGGATAGAGGAAACAGGCGGCCTGAGAAATAAAGTTCAGCTCGATATAGCCATCAGCGATGATTTTGCTGAATCAACAATAGAAGCTATTGTCAAAGGCGCGCATATAGACGCAGCCAGCGACAATAGAATATTTGTTTTCTAAGCTGCTTTCTCGCAAAAGGACGGTTTAAAATAAACCATTTATTTTTTATACACTGAGGGGTCGTCTAAAGGTAGGACAACAGGTTCTGGCCCTGTGAATCGAGGTTCGAGTCCTTGCCCCTCAGCCATTTTTCCCATCAGTACGAGCAATATTTCTTCCCTTCCCGGATATCTTTTTACAAAGTTGTCCAAAAACTGGTTCTCTCTTTGCATTGTTACATGAACATGAACAAAATAGCGGTTGATATTAGCACAATATTGTCACATAATGTTTATCAGACCCAGAAGACATAACATGAACAAAGAACCAACCCATTTATATTCTGAGGAAACAAAACCGTGAGCATCCATAGCTATGAAGAACTGGCGGCCCTTCACGCCATATCCAGAATTCTCGCGCAGCCCGCAGATTTGCGGGACCAATTAGAGCAGATTCTAAACGAAATGAGCTCCCGCCTGGGCATGCAGAGGGGTATGATATCCCTCCTGGACCGCGACAAGCAGGAAGTCTGGCTGGATATTGCCCATGATGTCAATATTGACGGGCTCGAGGTCACCTACAAACCGGGCGAAGGCATCACCGGAAAAGTAGCGGAAACCGGCCGCCCGATGGCTGTTGCCAATCTGGGGCAGGAAACGCATTTTCTGGATCGCACCGGCGCGCGGCGGCATTTGAATCGCGCCGAGCTTGCTTTTTTATGTGTTCCGATCATGTACGACGGAGGCGTAGTCGGCGTTTTATCCGCCGACAAAGTGGCCAAGGAAGTTGAAAATCTTGATCAGGAACTGGCCATCCTGTCATCGGTCGCCGAGCTGATGTCCAAAGCGGTACACATCCGGGCGCTGGAAGAGGAAAACAAGCGACTTCGCAAAATTGTCGGCTCAGAACGCGCGCCTTCCATGGATATTATCGGTCATTCCAAAGCCATGCAGGAAGTTTTCGGCCTTGTAGCGCAAGTAGCCGATTCCAACACAACCGTTCTGATCACCGGCGAAACCGGCACGGGAAAGGAACTGATCGCGCGCGCGATTCACAATAATTCTCCGCGCAAAGGCGGCCCGCTGGTCCAGGTCAACTGCGCGGCGATTCCGGACACCCTGATTGAGAGCGAATTATTCGGCCATGAAAAAGGCGCTTTCACCGGCGCGCTCACACAGCGCCGCGGGCGGTTTGAAGAGGCCAACGGCGGGACCATCTTCCTGGATGAAGTCGGCGAACTCTCCGCGGCCGCGCAGGTCAAACTTTTGCGCGTGCTGCAGGAGAAGAGATTTCAACCCTTGGGATCGTCGCGGGTAATCAATGTCAACGTTCGGATTATCGCCGCCACCAACCGCAATCTGGAACAGGACATCCTGTCGGAACGATTCCGTGCGGATTTGTTTTACCGTCTGAATGTGTTCCCCATTTACCTGCCGCCGCTCAGGGAACGCGGCAGTGACGTTATTCTCCTGGCTGATCATTTTTTAATGAAATACAATAAAGAAATGGGGAAAAACGTAAAAAGAATTTCAACGGCGGCGATTGAAGCCTTCCTGTCGCATAAATGGCCGGGAAACGTCCGCGAGCTGGAGAATTGCATTGAACGCGCGGTATTGATGACCAAAACGGATATGGTGGACACGATGCACCTGCCCCCGTCTTTGCAGATCAAAGATAAGGAACCGGAGCGCAGGGACCGCAGCAAGCTTTCTTCCATTGTCGAGGCTCAGGAAAGATCCATGATTATTGACGCGCTCAAGGAAACAGGCGGCAACCAGACCAGGGCGGCCAAAATGCTGGGGACAACAAAACGCATCATCCAATACAAAATAACCAAAATGGCCATCGATCCGAAGCATTTTCGTAAAAAAAGTAAGGATTCCGAATCGTAAGGAACGTTTTTGTCCTGTTTATATTGAAAATAAAAAACTCATGTCGTAAACCGTGAGAAAAAGTTGAACAATAATGTTTTATTATTTTTTGAAATAACAAAATTGTCCTGTTTATAAAACCAATGCCGGAAATTTTTATCCAAAAAGACAGCATTCAGATGATCATTTTTTGTCATATCGGGACTGGACGGCAACAGCCGTTTTTCAATGTGAACCCAGAAAATAATTGATACGACTGGATTCTCAGCCGGGAGCTCTAAGTTGCAGAAACGGGGAATGAAAGATTGAAACGCAGGCATCACAGACAACAGAAAATCGATTTTGCCAGCCTGTCTGTTATGGCATGACTCTGGCAAACCATAAACAAGTTACATTTGTTAAAAACGGCAGAATTTAAGACCTGCCCGCAGAGGTTTAGGAAGGAATAATCGCTATGTGTCGTTTATTTGCAGTCACCAGCAAAGACCCCCTGTCGCCGATGGTGGCCATCAACGCCCTCAATGTGATGAAAGAAGGGCATGACGGTTCCGGCGTGGGATTGTTTATGACCGATCTGGGCGGTGAGTTTGAAAAATTTAAAAATGAGCCGATCCTTTCCGGTATTTTTTCCAACGAGGGCATCAAGGCGCTGGATCGCTTCATGATCGACCTGGATTTTATGGTCAAATACAAACTGTCTTTCCGTCCGACAAAGCCAGCACCGGCCGGCACGCCTAAAAGAGACAACTATGTCATTCGCGTTTATGAATATCCCGCCGAGTGGGAAGGATTAAGCCAGGATGAAATTCATTACCGCCTGATGATGGTCCAGTTGAAGCTTCGGCAAATGGGCGAAAAAGACGAATCCATGATGATCTTCAGCTTCTGGCCGGATGTCATCATGATTAAGGAAGTGGGTGATCCTCTGGCCGTGGCCGCTTACCTGGGGCTGGACCGTAAGGATCTTTCCGCAAGGATCATTTTAAGCCAGGGCCGGCAAAACACCAATTACGCGATTAACATTTACGCCTGCCATCCCTTCTTCATTCAAGGGATGTCGACCATGACCAACGGCGAGAACACTGCTTTTGTGCCGATCCGCGAATTCCTGATGTCGCGCAACTTCCCCGGCTATTCGGGATACCAGTCCGACTCTGAAGTATTCGCGCACATCCTTCACTATATGCAAAACAAGCTCGGTCTGGGAATGCAAATGTATAAGCATATCATCACACCGCTCAAAGACGACGAACTGACCCGTCATCCCGACGGCAGGCTGCTGCGCAATCTGAAACAAAGCTGCCGCCCGCTGATCATTGACGGCCCGAACTGCGTCATCGGCTGTCTGCCCGACAAAACCATGTTCATGGTTCAGGATTCCAAGAAACTGCGGCCGGGCGTTGTCGGGGGGCGGCCCGGAATTTTTGTGTTCTCGTCGGAGATGTGCGGCCTGGACGCGGCCATCCCCGAACGGGACATCAATCTGGACGACCAGCCGATGAAATACGAAACCGTTATTGTCCGCCATGAGCGGCAGGAGATAGAAAAATGGAATCAGTGGGACGCATTACCCCCTCTACATTAAGCACGAAGGATCTGCCCTGGCAGATTCTCTGGAATAAGGAAAAATGCACGCTGTGCGGCGGCTGCACCACCGTGTGTCCCGTTCGCGCCATTGAACTGGGGGTCCATCGCAAACGCGCGCTGCAGGTCCCGGTCGGTCTGGAAACAAAACCCGGCAATGTTTTTTCGGTTTATCACGGCATCGATCAGCGCACGGACCCCGCGCACGCCTGCGTCGGCTGCGGCATGTGCACCATGGTTTGCCCCAATGGCGCGATAGCGCCTCTGCACAGTGAGGGAATCGACAAGCTGCGTTTTCACGTCAATCAGGGCGGCGAGCCCCGCAGGCGCGGCGGCCGCAGAAACAATCCCGAAAGCGTTCTGGATAAAATCAAGTTTGTCCGCATCTCCATGCTGACGGACCCGGCCCTTGACGCTGGCCGTCATGAGTTTGAGCTGCGCACGCTGCTGGGAAGGATTCTGCCTCCGGAAGACATGCTGAAAGTCAGCGGCGAAAACGGCTGGATGCCGCCCGTGCGCGAAATTTATCCGCTGGTGATCGGCAGCATGTCGTTTGGCGCTCTGTCTCCGAATATGTGGGAAGGCCTGCAGATGGGCGTGGCGTATCTCAATGAAGAGCTGGGTATGCCGGTCCGCGTTTGCACGGGTGAGGGCGGCTGCCCGCCCAGGCTGCTGAAATCGCGTTTTCTGAAATATGTCATTTTACAGATCGCCAGCGGTTATTTCGGCTGGGATGAAATCATTCATGCCCTGCCCGAAATGAAGGAAGACCCCTGCGCGATTGAGATCAAATACGGCCAGGGCGCCAAGCCCGGCGACGGCGGCCTGCTGATGTGGTACAAGGTCAATAAGCTGATCGCCGCGATTCGCGGCGTTCCGCAGGGCATCAGCCTGCCCAGTCCGCCCACGCATCAAACCAAATACTCTATTGAGGAAGCGGTGGCCAAGATGATCCAGTCGATGTCCATGGCCTGGGGATTCCGCGTTCCGGTGTATCCGAAAATATCCGCCACCAGCACGGCAATGGCCGTCCTCAACAATTTGACCAGAAATCCATACGCCGCGGGCCTCGCAATCGACGGCGAAGACGGCGGCACCGGCGCGGCCTACAACGTGTCCATGGATCACATGGGGCATCCCATCGCCAGCAATCTGCGCGACGCTTACCTTACCCTGGTCAAGCTGGGCAAACAAAACGAGATCCCCCTCTTCGCGGGCGGCGGTATCGGGAAAAACGGCAACCTGGCCGCCAACGCCGCCGCTTTGATCATGCTGGGCGCGAGCGGCGTTCAGACCGGAAAATATATCATGCAGGCGGCCGCCGGCTGTCTCGGGTCGGAGGGCGACCGCTGCAATGTTTGCAATATCGGGGTGTGCCCCAAGGGCATCACCTCGCAGGACCCCCGGCTTGATCGAAGACTGGATCCGGAGAAAGTGGCGCAAAGACTGGTTGATCTCTATTTGAGCTTTGACACGGAACTGAAGAAAATCGTCGCGCCGCTGGGACGCTCCACATCACTGCCCATCGGTATGTCGGACGCGCTGGGCATTAACGACGCAGACGCGGCCCAGCGCCTCAATATCAAGTATGTTTTATAAGTCGGGAATCAGGAAAGTATCATGACGAAAAAAGATTCGATTAAAATTGCCGGCGTGGAAAATAATATCCGCGTCGAATCGCGGATTCTGGAAGAACGCATCCAGAAGGCCGCCGCGGACGGATACCGGCAGATCGAAGTGACCGCTTACGGTCAGCACGGCATCGGCGGCAGACTCTGGCGTACCGGGAATCAGCCGGTTAAAGTGGATGTTTTGGGAACATCCGGCCAGCGCACGGGATCGATGGGGTTTGCCAATACGGTTATTG
>CAZDYR010000046.1:0-10674 GCA_964509625.1 uncultured Smithella sp.
AATTTGACGCGGTGATTCATCATGCGGCGCGCACCGGTGTCCGTCACAGCCTGCAGATCCCGGACGTGTATTTTAAAACCAATGTCCTGGGAACTCTTAATCTGTTTGAACGGATGAGAAAACATAACGTCAGGAAGATGGTTTTGGCTTCGTCCTCTTCGCTCTATGACGGGAAGAAAATGCCATTCACTGAAGACCAGCCGGTCAATACGCCGACCTCACCCTATGCCGTCACAAAAAAAGCGGCGGAAGTGCTCGCCTATTCCTATCATAATCTCTTCGAGATCGATGTGTCCATCCTGCGCTATTTTACTGTTTACGGTCCTGCGGGAAGACCGGACATGAGCTACTTCCGGTTCATCAAACGGATGGATGAAGGTCAAGAACTGATCCTGTATGGCAACGGCAGATACAGACGAGACTTCACTTACATTGACGACATCGTCGACGGCACCGTTAAAGCCCTTAAACCCCTTGGATATGAAATCATCAATCTCGGGAACAACCACCCATGCAGTATGCTCCGGTTAATCACGATCATAGAGAAGGCTTTGAACAAGCAGGCCGGAATCACCCGGATGCCGGTTCAAAAGGCCGATCTGCCGGCAACCTGGGCGGACATCAGCAAGGCTAAAAAGATTCTTGGCTGGATACCGAAAGTATCGCTTGAGGAAGGCATCGAGAAGACCGTCCGCTGGCACACTGAAAACAGATCCCTGGTCAGGCGGATGAGAACGGATCTCTGACCGTGAATCACGAGTCTTGGCATTTCGTTTGAACCTGCTTCACAAAACATCGTGAGTCGTCATACAGCCTGTTTGGCCGGATTCATGAGGATGATCAAAGATATTTTTTCTTTAAAGCGTCCATAATGCTGTCTTTGGGAAATTCTCCGTTTTTATCGACGCCCGCTCGCCGCCACATTTCATTATACAAATGTAGAAAAACGGCATGTCCTGAGATCGTATTCCCTCGCGCGAGTAAATTTTGCGGACAATTCCAGTAATCGATCGAATTCGCGAAATCCGGCCCCATAACTTTATAAGCAAGCTTCGGATATTCCAGGGTAAGCGCGGTCAGCAATTTGGGGCCGCAGTCACCCCATTCCTGCTGACCCGGCGGGAATCTGTCACTGACCGCGAAGGCCAGGTCTATAATATCACCCCTTTTGGGTTCCGGGATGTAAATAACATTGGAATTCATTTTCAAATAATGCCGCTCGACATATCGAATGACCTTCCCGGGACTCTTTTTCATTTTGTAATTGATAAACCGCCTGCGCAGCCGGGACGGGATCAGAACACGTTCAGTGACAAGAAACGCTTCACCGCCTAATGCTTGCGCCGGGACGAGACAGACGACATCCGTATCAACCCAGAGCCCGCCACTTTTGGAAAGAAGGGCATACCTGAAGAGATTAGAGAAACCAGCATATGAACCATTTGGGTATTTGAATATTCTGTTCTCAGGCAGAATATTCCTGGCGTCCTCCACCATCATGCCTTCGGGAGCGTTCGATAGGTGTCCATAGGTCCACAGGGTAAGATGGTATCCATGGGCGATAAAACTGTTGATGCAAATTCTTTCGACGTTGCTCAGATCACCATAAACCCACAACATGTGTGCTTTTGTTGTTCGCGACATTTGAGCCTCTTCTAAAAATGATTCTATAAACAAAGTGCCGCCGGGTGACCGTATCCTGCAGGACATTTTGCCGGAATTTAACTCTTTGATTATTTTTTTAACACATGTTGTTCGAGAAATACACTTTTTTGCAATTGACACCTTCTTGCCAAAGCAGTTTTCAATCCTGCTTTGGAGAAACGAGCGTTAATGCTCCGACGTTTCTTGCGATATCATGATATTCATTTCATAATTCGACAACGCACTGCGAGGGGGTCGATGATCCTCGATGACGAAAAATATCTCATTCAGATGGCATGGGAACAACGGCATAATGGGCCCTGCCTGAAAGGCTGTCGGGCACCCGGATGAGAAGGTCTTTATCTTCTGCTGAGCCGATTCCGCCGCTCGGATATAAACTGATCCACTAAATCAAGGTATTGCCGCGCGATGATATCGGCAGCGTAACGGCTCCAAATCACGGATTGAGCCGCTTCAAGATATTGCTCCCGGGATGCCGGCGAACGCAGCCGCTCAATCACCGCGTAAAGTTCCTCTTCATTGGAAAATACAGCATATTCAATCCCGGACTCTTTGGCGGTGCGTTCATATTCCGGCGTGCGTGAAACGACCGCCGGCACACCCCATGTAATCGAAGAAATCATTCTGTTATTTCCCTTGGCCGTATCATAAACCGTTCCATCATGCATGAGACAGGCCAGATCGCAGCTCTGCAAGTTGGACACAAAATCGTGCATCCTCCACGGCAGGAAATGAACAAACGAATACCTTCTGGAAAATTCAGGAATGGCCGCTTCATTCACAATGGCGACGATTTCGGAATGCCGGATTGCTCGCAGGGCATTTAAGTATCTTTCGAATAAACAAAAGTTGTCGCCGTTTCCGAACCATACGATCCGAAGTTTCTCCCGCTTCCGCTGCGCCAGTCTCACCGGTGCCGGCGGAAAATAATCGATCGCATTCGGTATAGCGGCGGCCTTTCCACTGATCTTGTATTCCGATATCAGGAGGTCCAACTGCCCGGCACTGCAAACGGTAACGATGTCGGCCACACTCAGCATTTCCCGGAAATGTTTTTTGGAAACCCAATACCAGAGTGACCTGCCGAAATCATCCACATCATACATAATGACACATCCTCTGGCCTTTGCCAGACGGGCTTGCAGAAGATTTTTCATCGTCACTTTTTTTTGAAAGAAAAGAACGTTGGCTTTCAAAGAGTAACCGATTTTGCCTTGAACACCCTGTTGAACCAGAGCATTGTAAAGCGTGTAGACCCGAATTCGGGAGCTGGCCGTCTCAATGCCTCCCGCCGGGATAAATGAAAAATGTAAAGGAGAAGGAATCATGACCGACACCTCTATGATCCGGAAATATCTATGGTTAAGATATCGAATAGTTCATGATTTTGCCAACACTTTTTAAAAGTCATCATTGCACGCTATGATGTTCCGGCAAATGTTTTCCATCACAAATGTATGTTCGGATTTATACAATCCATAATGTATGATTGCCTAATCAATGCATTCAGGTCGGTTCCTCCTCCATCAGAAAACACACCAAGCCGCCGGAAATAATCCATCGTTCTTTTGGAGAAGATTTTCAAAGCCCGCAGCGGCTGCCCCTGCGCCGAAAATCGGCCTAAAATCGGGATTACTGAAGCTCGGGCGTTCAGTTTTCCCGAAAATATAAAAAAGAAACACCAAACAAAAATGCCGATAAATGTTCATCTTGATTTGTCAGTATTTTTGTGAAAATGTGAAACGATAATAGCTAAAAGACTTTATCGACCATCATCCGGGTAAAGCAGGATGATGCCGACTGCATCAGCGTCGGCGCTTCCGGACAGCTCATGGATCGCCATCGGCGCTTTAGGCAATCAAGGACATGTCGATAACCTTTCCCTCCGGGATCTCCCCGGCATAAAGGAGCAAGAAATGTTGACCAACTCATATCCGGCTTTATTTTCTCCCATCAAAATAGGGGGCGTGGAAATAAAAAATCGCATCGCCATGATGCCCATGGGCGTTTTTTCCCCCCGGTTGATGGGACCGAACGGCGCATACACAAAAGACGGCGCGGACTATTATATTGAAAGAGCCAGAGGCGGCGCGGGCCTGATCGTGACCGGCCTGCTGCCCGTCGGCATATTCCCGAAAGGCCGGGGCCCGGGAGACCAGGGTGAAGGTTTTCATCGATACATCGACCAGCAAAAATATCTGGCCGACGGAGTTCATCGGCACGGGGCCAGGGTGTTTATTCAGATCACAGCCATGTCCGGTCGTTCCAGCATGCATGCCTCCGATCCGGCCGCCTGTGAAATTCAAAATGTATGGGACCCGACAAAGAAACATCCCGGGATGGGCACTCAGGAAATTCACGATTATGTGGAAAAGTTCGCCAATGCGTCTTTGGCCTGCAAGCTTGCGGGCATTGACGGCGTGGAAGTTCATGCCGTTCATGAAGGGTACCTGCTGGATCAGTTTACCATCGCTCATACCAACACACGAACCGATGAGTACGGCGGAAGCATGGAAAACCGGCTGCGGTTTCCGTGTGAAATCGTGCAGGCCATCAAGGCCAAATGCGGGAGCGATTTTCCCGTATCACTACGCTACAGCGTCCGCAGCTATATGAAGGGATTCAATCGCGGAGCCCTGCCCGGCGAAGCATTCGCGGAATTCGGACGAAGCCTGGAAGAAAGCATCATCGTCGCGCAAAAGCTTATTCAAGCGGGCTATGACATTCTGAACTGCGACAACGGCTCCTATGATTCCTGGTACTGGCCGCACCCGCCCGCTTACATGCCCAAGGCCTGCAATCTGGAAGACGTCAAGTCGCTAAAAAAGCACGCCGGTGTCCCGGTCATCTGCGCCGGAAAATTTGATGACCCCCGACTGGCCAATGATGTGATCGCCGGTGGTGACATCGACATGATGGGGATGGGACGGCCATTCCTGGCGGACCCTGAAATCGCCAACAAGTTTGCCAGAGGAGATCTGGACAATATTCGTCCCTGCATCGGCTGCCATCAGGGATGCCTTTCCCGCATCTTCCAGTTCAAGGATATCTGCTGCGCCGTTAATCCATCATGCGCGAGAGAACTGAACTATGGCGTGGGCAGAGCCGCCGCTCGTAAAAAAGTGCTGGTCATCGGCGGCGGACTTGCCGGCATGGAGGCGGCAAGAGTCTGCGCTCTTCGCGGGCACAACGTCGACCTCTGCGAAAAGACGGATCAACTGGGAGGCGCCTTCATCGCGGCTTCCGCCCACGAGTACAAGGCGGACGACAGACGTCTGCTGGCCTGGTACATCAAGCAAATAAAAGATTTAAACGTTCATGTTTTTACGCGCAGGGAAGTCCGCAGGGAATTTGTGGCTGAAAACAATTATGACGAAGTATTCGTGGCGACGGGCGCCTTGGAACGCAAACTGGATACGCCCGGCTTTGAGGGCACAAATGTAACCTACGCCGTCGACACGCTGCTTCACCCCGACATCAAAGGGCAGGACATTCTGGTTGTAGGCGGGGGACTCACGGGCATCGAGATCGCCTGCGACCTCGGCAGGCAGGGAAAGCGTGTAACGGTCGTGGAAGCCTGTGATACCATTTTGAACTCCTTTGGCATCTCCGCGGCCAATTACAACATGCTGATGGAAATGCTGGATTACTACGCGGTGAATGTGATGACATCAACCACGGTCACAAAATATCAAAACAGGGTCGCCGAATTATTAACTATCGTAAAAAACTTCCCCAATAACGCCAACCGTGCAAAACTGATGTTTACCACGGGACCTGCGGGAATGCCGAAGCCATCAAAAATCAAGGCAGACCACATCGTTGTATCCGTAGGTTACACCAGTGACCATAAACTCTATGACGAGCTAAAGGGCGAAAAGATCCACCTCATCGGTGACGCGGATAAACCGGAAAATGTCATGAAAGCCATCTGGGACGCGTATGATATCGCGAAAAATGTTTAATGCTGACGTCATCGTCTCACGTCTTCACATGCAAAAGCGGCAGCGCCAGATGGCGGCGGGCTGTTTCGCCTGTAAGCTGCGTTTGCTGCCGGACGGTGGGCGTACCTCTGCGGCCCTTACCGATTTTTTCAATCAGGTGCGTTGAGCCCAGATGCACGGTGTGCTTGCCGAATTTCTCGGCCAGTTCATCGGCCACAGTGTAAACATCCTTGATTTTTTCCGCCTGCACGGGATCATCAAAAAGCGTGTACTGAATGCCGGCATCGGCCGCCAGATCAAGCAGTATCACGCCGGTCGCCCGATACTGTTCGCGCGGCCGGTAGCAGGCGTCAAACAATCTGCGTACCACATCGGAAAACTCCAGCGGACAGGCGCAGGGCCGGGAAAGAACGGCCTCGCTTCCGGCTGAATCGAAATTCTGTTTTTTCAGATACACAACAATCTTTTTTGGCGCCAGATTGTAGCGCCTGGCTTTGATACAGGCCGATTCCATATTGCGCATGAGCTGCGCGAAAAGATAATTGGCATCGGAGGTCGGCGGCGCAAACGTCTTGGTCTTGCTGATGGAGGCATACGTGCTTTTTTCTTCCGAGGTCACAGGATAAACCGATTCACCGCGCAGCTCCCGCCAGATTTCCACGCCCGGTTTGGTAAACTTCCGCCGCACGGTGTCTTCGGACATCTGCGCAAAGGAAAGCGCGGTGCGGACGCCCATTTTGGCCAGATAATTGGTGGTGGCCGGCCCGATGCCCCAGACTTTTTCCGCCGGCAAATCGCTTAAATACTGCGCAATCTCCCGCCCGCGGATGACCGTCATCCCCGAGGGCTTTTGATGTTTGGAAGCCACCTTGGCCAGTACCTTGCTGATGCTCAACCCCACCGAAACGGTAATGGCCAGTTCCCGTTCGATTTCGGCCTTCATTCTCCACGCAATGTCTTCGTAGGAGGCCCTCAGGGCCCTGCGCATCCCGGTGATATCGGCAAACGCCTCATCGATGGAATATTCCTCCACATCGGGTGTGAAGCGGCGCATCACGGCAAAAAGCCGCCGGGAAAACAGACTGTAGGTTTCGTAATCGGAAGGCAGGACAATGAGCCCCGGACAAATTTTACGCGCCTCATGAAGCGGCACGCCGCGCTTGACGCCCAGAAGTTTGGCCGCGTAACTGGCGCACGCGACAATCCCGCGCTCGCCGCCGGTGATCAGCGGCTTCCCCCGGAGCTCCGGATGAATCGCCTCTTCACAGGACGTAAAAAACGCATCGCCGTCGATGTGAACGATCGCGCGCGGCCAGGAATGAAGACTGAAGATTAAATCGGACATAAAAAACAATAGGCTATAGGTAATGGGTTATAGGCAATAGGCTAGATTGTTGAGGTTGATTTAATGACATGAAAGGTTACCCAACGCATCTCTATTATACTTGACCCTCATTACCTATTACCCATCGCCTCGAACCCATAGCCTTATTTATGGTACTTCCGAACCAGCGCCGTCACCACCCCCGCGATCCTGAGCTCCGTCTGCGGCACAATCGGCGGATATTTTGGATTGGCCGCCTCCAGCGTGATCATCTTCCCTTTTTTGCGGAAGTACTTCATCGTCCAGTTGCCGTCGATTTCCGCCAGGATAATGTCGCCGTTTTTGGGCTGACGGCCCCGCTCCACAATGACCAGATCCTTTTCCATAATTCCCGCGCCGGCCATGGAATCGCCCGTCACCGAAAGCAGAAACGATGTTTCCGGATGCGCCACCAGGTATTCATCAAACGAAATAACCTCGCGCAATTCTTCTTCAGCCGGTGATGGAAACCCGGCACACACTTCACCGCTCACCTGCGTCCCCGTCACCCGACAAAGGGCTTTCTTACCGTCCGCGTCATCGATACCGGCAGACCCGGCATGTGCCGGAGTTGGTGTCGGGGGGAAGCATTCCTTGATCCAACCGCTTAGAATCTCAACAATATTAAAATGATTGGCCAGGCCTGCTGTTTCGGCGCGAAAATACGAAAGAGGCAGATTGGCTGCCTGCATGTTGTTTGTTTTTTCCATGTTTTTATCCTATAGAACGAACGTTCTAGTGTCAAGGCAAATCTTTCAGATTAAAGAAAAAATCAAAGGTGCGGATTGCAAAGCCTCCCTTCCCCACCATCAATTCTGCAATATCTTAAATATTTCGCATTACAATCCGCAATAAAGATCCTTCACTTCAAATGATATATCGGCTTCAAACTTTATTTTCTGTCGTCAATAATAATTTACATTCAAAACCACTTTTGCTATAAAATCTGAACACCCTGCAACGCTCAGAGCGGATGTTCTTACCACCACAGAAGACAGAAATTTCAAGCGGTCAAAATCAAGGAAGACTATCAGATAAGGGGCGTGTATCCGAACAAACACTGACACACTTTGGGGCTTCAACGACAATAGCCGGGTAGATGGCAATGTCAGGGCGTAAATCAGGACATATCAATAAAAAGAATTTAAACCTTCTACGGGATGCCGACCGGCAACTGGAGACTTTCACGCGCTTCGTGGAAACGTCGGGACAGGCTCTGGGCATGGCCGATCTGGGAGGCCGAATCTTCTTTGTCAATTCCGCCCTCCTTCACATGCTGGAAGAGCAAAGCCGCGAAGATGTTTATCAGCATCATCTTTCGGCCTACTACAACCCGGAAACAGCCAAGCGCATGCAGGATGAGATTCTACCGCTCGTGCACCGGCAAGGACACTGGATCGGTGAATTGAATCTGATCAGCAAGCGGGGTCACGCCACCCCGATCATTGAAAACATCTTTCTGCTGCCGGACTATACGGGTAAGCCGCTTTGCTACGCCACAGTGATCACCGATATCTCCGAACGCGTCCGCATGGAAAAAGAACTTCGTACCTATCAAGACCATCTTGAACGCCTGGTCTCAGAACGCACAGCCGCGCTCGAAAAGAGCAATGCTCTGCTGCAGCAGGAGGCTGCGGAACGTAAACATCTGGAAATGGAACGCTTACGCCTGGCGGCGGTTCTGGAAAACACCAGTGATCTGGTGGCCACGGCAACACCCGACGGACAAATTACTTACATCAATAAGGCAGGACGATGCATGCTTGGATGGGACACTGATGAAGACATCCAGAGATACAACCTCCGCGATGCTCATCGGGCAACGGACCTGCGAATCATTGAAGAGGAAGGCATACCCGGAGCGATCAGGTGCGGTTTATGGCGTGGAGAAAGCATCGCTCTGCGTAAGGACGGACAAACATTGTCGGCGTCGCAAGTCATCATGGCCCATCGGGGAAAGAACGGTGAAGTCGCTTATCTTTCCACCATCATGCGGGACATCAGCGAGAGCAAAAAGATAGAGGCGGCATTGAAGGAAAGCGAGGCACGTTATCGACAGCTCTTTGAAAACGCTCCGGTTGGGATCTATCGAATTGATTACAGAACGGGTAAATTTTCAGAAATAAATGATGTTATGAGAGAATATCTGGGCTTCAGTCAGGAGGAACTGCCCTCTCTTAATCCATATGATATTCTGACCGAAGACAGCAAAATACTTTTTTTAGATCGCATGAATAAAATAGCCAGGGGTGAACCGGTTTCCGAAACAGTCGACTACGAAATCATCGATAAAAAGGGGAAGCTGTGGTGCATTCAACTCCATACCAGACACATTTATGATGCGGATGGCCAAGTCATTGCGGCTGATGTTGTCGCGCATGATATCACGGAAAGGAAAAAAATTGAGCAGGCGCTTCAGGAAAACCTGACGCTTCTGGCCGAAGCCGAACGCATGGGACTGATCGGAAGCTGGAGAACGGACATGGACATGAATCCTGTCACCCTTTCATCAGGATTGCGCAGAATCTGGGGACTCCCGGATGAGGGTAATATTTCCGGTAATGATTTGGCGGCGCGCATACACCCGGATGACCGCGATCAAATGCTCCGGGCATGGCGAACGGCCATCAATAAAAGGACGCCGTTTGTCTATGAGTACCGGATCGTTCGCCCTGACAAAACGATCCGGTATATCGATGGAAATTCAGAAATCATCGTCGATTCACAGGGGAAACCGGTTGGCATCCACGGGGTTTTGCAGGATGTTACGGACAAAAAAAGACTGGAAGATGAAATGATCAAAGCGCAGAAACTTGAATCCATCGGAACGCTGGCGGGAGGACTTGCCCATGACTACAATAATTTGTTGGCCGTTATCCTGGGCAATATAGAGCTTGTTAAGATAAAAATGTCCCCGACGGATCAGGCCTACATTCCTTTGACAAAAGCGGAAAAAGCGGCAACCAGAGCACACGATCTCACGCAGCAACTCGTCACATTTTCCAAAGGCGGCGACCCCAGATACAAAATCATGACTATCCAGGGCCTTCTGAATCAGTCTGTTAAGTTGGCCCTGAGCGGGTCGGAAACAAAAGCCGATTGGAAAATCTCTGCTGATCTTCCGGAAGTAAAAATTGACGAAAACCAAATCCGTCAGGTCATCCACAATATTGTAATCAACGCCCGGGAAGCCATGCCTCAAGGTGGAACGCTCTTTATTGAGGCGGATAAAACCACTATCAGGCCGGATAACACTGCAAGTTTCGATGAAGGACTTTATGCCCGTCTGACCTTCCGGGATGAAGGACATGGAATTCCAGCCGAAAACATCAAAAAGGTATTTGATCCCTTCTTTACCACAAAAGATATGGGGGCCACAAAAGGCATGGGACTCGGACTCTCCATCTGTTATTCCATTCTCAAACGGCATGGCGGGAATATTCTGGTGGAGTCAAAAGAAAGTGTTGGCACGACGGTAACCCTTTATATCCCTGCAGCTGTGAATTCCCCAAAATAGAATGCGCCGGAGGCAAAGCGCGCGTATCCTGAGGAACAATGAGTACTTATGCTCGTGCGACCTCTCATGACCTTTCGGTTATCAGAATATTTTTTCGAGACCGCCGCCATAAAAAAGCCCCTTTGATTTCTCAAAGGGGCTTCATGTTTTAAATCCGGCGGCACCTACTCTCCCACACAGTCGCC
>CAZDYR010000047.1:0-7672 GCA_964509625.1 uncultured Smithella sp.
GGCTTTTACCGGACCGCGCTGGAGAACTCCAGCGACGGCATCAGCATTATCGATATTCAGGCCGGCCGCTATTTATACGTCAACCAACGGCTGATGCAGACCATCGGCCGACCCGGCGAAGACGTCACCGGCCAGCCGGCTGATATATATCTTCACCCGGATGACGCGGGGATGGGCCGGCGAATCTACAAGGCCCTCAAGGCAAGCGGCCGGGATAAAATCTACTATGAAATCCGCGTGATCACGGCCGATGGATCCACGGTTACCCTCGGTGTCACGGCGACGGAAACCCGCTATCAGGGAAAACGGGCCATTATCAGCTTTATCACCAACATTACCGAACGCAAAAAGGCGGAAGAAGCTCTGCGGGAAAGTGAGGAACTCTACCGCACCTCTATGGAAAAAACCAATGACGGCATCTCCATCATTCAGGACGGCAAATACGTTTACACCAATCAGAAACTGCTCCAGACCATCGGACGGGAAGAAGGGATTATAGGCCTGCCGGTAGGTATCTATACTCATCCAGACGACAGGGAAGTAGTCAAAGGACACTACGAGGCCAGACGTCGCGGAGAATGGGCGCCTTTAAGCTATGACGTGCGTATTTTGAAGTCGGATGGGTCGATCGTTTACAGCAATATTAAAGCGGTCAGTATAATTTACAAGGGCCGGCCGGCAACCATCGCCTTCAGTCTCGACATCACGGAGCGGAAGAAAGCCGAAGAAGCACTGCGGCAAAGCGAAGAGCGTTACCGGACCATCCTTGAAAACATCGACGACGAATACTTTGAAACAGATCTTGCCGGAAACATCACCTTCTTTAATAAGAAAATAGGCTGGACCGGTCACACCTATGAAGAATTTATCGGCATGCCTTACCGACAGTACACCAGTCCGGAAATGTCGGAAAGAATCTCCAAAGCGTTTAAAACAGCCTACAAAGAAAACAGGGTTGTCCGGATCACGGATCACGAAGTCATCCATAAAGACGGCAGAACCGTCTACCTGGATATCAACGTGTCACCCATTCGCGACGCCTCCGGGAAGCCCGTCGGATTCCGGGGCATCTCCCGAGACGTATCCGAGCGTTATAAAATGGAGGAGGAACGCAAGAAGCTGACGGAACAGCTTTATCAGGCCCAAAAGATGGAAGCCATCGGCACATTGGCCGGCGGTATCGCCCACGACTTCAACAATCTGCTGATGGGCATCCAGGGCTATACATCCATCATGCTGCTGGAGGTTGACGCATCCCATCCCTATCATGAACAGCTCACGTCGATTCAGACACTCGTGCAGAGCGGCGCCAGCCTGACCAAGCAATTGCTGGGCTTTGCCCGCGCGGGCCGCTATGAAGTCGTCCCCACCAACCTCAATGACATGGTCAGCAAATCGATCAACCTGTTTGGCCGAACCAAAAAGGAAATCCGTATTTTTGAAAAATACGCCGAAATAATATGGACCGTGGAAGCCGACCGCGGGCAGATTGAACAGGTCCTTTTGAATATGTATGTCAACGCGTGGCAGGCGATGCCGGGCGGCGGGTCTCTTTATCTGGAAACAGAAAACATGACCATAGACAACACCGTCGCCAAGCTCCACGATTTAAAACCCGGACGCTACGTTAAGATATCCATCACCGATACGGGCGTCGGCATGGACGAAAAGACGCGGCAACGGATATTCGACCCTTTCTTCACCACCAAGGAAATGGGTCGAGGCACCGGCCTGGGGTTGGCTTCCGCCTACGGCATCATCAAAGGCCACTCCGGCACGATTACCGTCTATAGTGAAAAATCCGAGGGAACGACTTTTAATATCTATCTGCCGGCCTCCACAAAGGCGATTCCTTCTGAAGAAACGGCGGAGTCCGAAATGGCCGGGGGCCGGGAAACGATCCTGCTGGTGGACGATGAGGAAATCATCACCGACGTGACCGGAAGACTGCTTGGGGAACTGGGCTATCAAATGATCACGGCCAACAGCGGTGCCGAGGCCATAAAATTGTACGCCCAAAAACACGGTGAGATTGATCTGGTCATCATCGATATGATTATGCCGGGCATGGGCGGCAGCGATACTTTCGATCAGCTTAAAACCATTAACCCATCCATACGGGCAATCCTGTCGAGCGGCTACAGCCTGAACGGCAAAGCCCAGGCCATCATGGATAAAGGCGTCCGTATTTTCCTGCAGAAGCCCTATCGGCTTCACGACATCGCCAAAAAAATCCGTCAGGCGCTCGCCGACTGAATATCAATACAAGGTGCAAGGTAAAAGGCCAAAGCCTAAAAATTAAAGGTTGAAAAATATTCATTCATAGACGGGCGCGAAGCGCCCCACACCTTATCCTTTGGCCTTTGGCCTTTGGCCTTTTCTTTAAAACATCTTCTCCTTGAATGTGTCGGGATGTACCCCGGCGGCTACTGTTATTTTTTTCCTGCCTGAACAGCGGCGATTTTCTTCTCAAAGATTTCTCTGGCCTGTTCGGTGACCCTGCCGATTGAAAAATCATCGCCCTGATAATCCGGCATAAGCGATGCGATCACTTCCAGCGTGATAATATTCTTTTCGCGCATATGGAAGGAAAATGTGCCGGGCTGAAACAATTTGTCGGTCCCGTGGATGAATACCAGATTTACGCCGGTATTGCAGTATCGCGCGATGCTGAACACGCCTTTATTGAAAGGAGCAAGCTTTCCGTCGCGGCTGCGGGTCCCTTCAGGAAACACAAACAGATTGCCTCCCCGGGCCAGATGCGTTTTGATGGCTTCCAGATTATTAATCATCGCGGCTCCCAGCATCTCCGTTGGCGACGACGGCACATACCCTGTTTTTCTCAAGAACCAGCCGAAAACAGGAACGCTGAAAAAAGTATTTTTGACAATCGTCGTGTGGCGTTCAAACAGTGAGACGAGCAGGATCGGGTCAAGATAGGAGATGTGATTGCAGACGATAACGGAAGAACGAAGACCGAGGATGTTCTCATCGATCCTAAATTCGGTGCGGGAAGCAAGAAAACGCACCAAAGCGAAAAAGCCTTTCAAATGGATGTGGTTTATTGTCTGCAAAACCACGTGACTGCTTCTCAAGGAAATATAACAGGGCACAAACAGGAATAATAATATAAACAAATAACCGAAAAGAAAATAAGCCCATAAAAGCACCGTGAGACAAAAATCAATGATGCGCCGGAATTTTTGAAGGATGGCCATTTTTATTTCAGGTCAACTTTCGAATCAGCAGACTGGTATTAACACCGCCGAACGCAAAATTCTGAATGGCCGCGGTCGAGATCTTTTGGTCGATGATGCGTTGGACGTGACGAATCATCGCGCAGCGTTCATCAATTTCCTCGAGGTTCAGCGTCGGGGCGATAAAACCCTCCTGCATCATATAAAGCGTCAGGACCGTCTCAATGGCACCGCAGGCCGCCATGGTATGCCCCATGTATCCTTTCAGGGCGACAACGTGAGGTTGATCCCCAAAGACCGCGGCCGTCGCCTGCGCTTCAATAATATCGCCCATCTTGGTGGCGGTGGCGTGAGCGCTGATCAGATCAACCTCCGAGGCGTTGATTTTCGCGTTTTCCAGGCTTAGCCTGAGTGTTTTGGTGATTCCGTCTAAATTCGGAAGGATCAGGTCTCCGCCGTTCGAGTTGCAGGCGAAACCGATCACTTCGGCCAGAATCGGCGCGCCGCGTTTTTTCGCAAATTCATATTCCTCCAGCATGACCGCGCCGGCACCTTCAGCAACCACCAGGCCGTCGCGCGCCCGGTCAAAGGGACGGGGCGTCTGCGAGGGATTGTCGTTGAAAGCGGTGGAGCAGGCCAGCAGATTATCAAAAACCGCGACGGTGATCGTGTCGTATTCATCGGCGCCGCCGCAGAGCATGGCGTCCTGCAGGCCGTATTTGACGGCTTCATAGCCGTAGCCGATGGACTGGCTTGAGGTGGTGCAGGCCGTTCCGGAAGAAATAATACGGCCGGTGATGCCGAACATTTTGGAAATGTTGACGGCGGTCGTGTGTACCATGGACTTCAGATAATCCACCGCGCCGATCCCCTGATAAGCCGCCTTGTCTTTGGCTTCAAAAAATATCTTGTAGATATCCCGCTGAACGGTGGGAGAGCCGTGAATGGAACCAAACGCGATGCCCAGCCTGCCCCCCGTCACAAAATCAGCAGAAAGTCCCGCTTGTTCGAGTACCTCTTTGGCGACCTGGCAGGCGTAATAAGCTACCGGGCCCATCGTTTTGCGGTGCTGCCGGCTGAAATCATACGTGATCGGGTAGCCGACCGTGCCGTAGACACGGGAGTGGATAAAACGGCTGATCAATTCATCTTCGCGCAGCGTTGTGACGCCGGAAACGCCTTTTAAAAGGCTATTGACGATTTGCTCCTTGCCGTGCCCGATGGGTGAGATCGCTGAACAGGCGGTAATAACAACTCTGCGTTCCATCAATTATTTTTCCCCTGAAGCGCCCTTGCGCTTTCCGGCCATGATTTCAATATAGTCAATAATCTGTCTCATCGTCCGGATGTCCATCGCCTGCTTCTTTTCCTCCTGCGTCAATTCCGACCCTAAAAACTTCTCAATTTCCAAAAGCAGGTCAATGGCATCAATACTGTCAAAACCGTATGCTTCCCGCAAATTCACATCCAGCTGTGGATTTTCAATTTCAAAATCCCTCAGAAAAATTTTGCGGACTTCATTTTCAATATCCTGGCGTGTCATTGAATGTGAGCAACTCCTTCAATCGATTATTTTCATTCCCGCTTAAGCCCGACGAGTATTGATTCTCCGCAGCTTGCCGCGATATCATAACTTGCTTGCATGCCTCGACAGCCTGCCGCAAGGTGGTTGATTTTTATTCAAGCAGATACAGGTAAAAAACTTGCTTCCAGAGTCAAGTGATGCGGAAATTAGCATAAATAAGGATGGACGTCCAGCATTAGAGTAACCGCTGGAATTCCCCGGTAAACCGCTGATCCCCAATAAGTTTTCTCACCGCGTTGAATGATCCCAGGATGCTGCCCAGCAATCCCGGCGCCATGGCATTTTGTCCGGCAAGGCAAAATCCGCTGATCGGCAGATTATTCAGAGAGGCTATTTTTAACAACTGGCGGGCGGAGCGCAACACCCCGTAACAGGAGCCTTCGGGACAATTCACGTAATCGCGCAGTGTGAGCGGTGTGAAAACATCCAGGATTTGAGGATTTTTCAGGGGACCGAATATTTCCGCGGCTTTTTTCAACAGGTCACGGGCGATGACCTGTTTCTTTTCCTCATAGTCCGCCCCGCGCCGTCCGGTTACTGTATTTTCCCACCGGCTCCAATCCCGGTAACACGATCGGGTGATAATGGACAGCAGGTTAACCCCCTGATCATCCCCGCGCCGGATTTGATAAAAAATGCCGTCATCGATAAATCCCTTCTGATCATAATGCAGACGATAGATGTTATGATCGATTTCAGCGTGCGCGGCGGCATCAACACCTGCCTGCACGACAACGACACCATCCGTTTCCTCAAGCGACAGGATTCTCTCGCGCAACGATTCGCGCAAAGCGTCTTCATCCAGTAAACCGAGCACCGTTTTGGGATGGATCGCGGCCACTATCGCGTCCGCTGGCAGGTCAACGCCTGTTTCCAGCCTGAGTCCTGCGACTTTGCGCGAAACAACATTAATTCTCTTTACAGTCGACCCCAGAACCAGCTTGCCGCCCAGTTCGGTAAAGCGAGCGGCAAACACATCCGCCATACGGCTGCCGCCCTCTTTCAGCCGCCAGGAAGAAAACAGATACCCGGCAGCCACCATGTGATGAAAGATCACCGGGCAATCATTCAACGGAACGCCGATGAGCTGGCAGGGCACCGCGAGTATGGCGCGCAATCGCGGTGAGGCCTGAAGCTCATCAAGCAAATCGCCCATCGGCCTAAACTGATCCATGTTCTGAAAAGGATCGCCCTGATTGATAAAAAACGATGGCGCCATCATTCTTTGCGCGATCCGGCGTAAATTTTTCATCAGGACATCCAGCGCATCATTGTCTGACGGACAGGCCTGCCTCAGGTTATTCTCATAGGCGTCGAGGCCAACGGGCAAATCGAAAACAAAATCATCAAACAGATAACGGTCAGTCACGCCGTCCATTCCCATGCGATAGAACAGATCTTCGACGGATATCCCGAGGACGTTAAACATTTTCCCCAGAGGCTCAAAAGCCTCCAGCGCGCCGACATAATGCACACCGACGGGACAATCGATCCCCCGGCGCCAGTAGGAACGCATCAGACCGCCCGCCTCACGATTTTTTTCCACAATCGTAACATGGTAACCCAGAAGCGCAAGCAGGATACCCGCGGAAAGACCGCCAACACCAGCGCCGATAACAATAACATTATCGCCTTCAATCGGATTTCTCATGGACGGGACCCTTTGGATTCATCGTTTTGCCGGGAGCTGCTTTGAACCTTTTCGGATTCAATCAGTGTCATCACCAATGTGTAATTGAACATCTCCGACGCCTGAAGTTCAATGGCGGAATAGGGACTTATCACCCCGCCCGATAACGTTACGCTGCGTTTCAGACCGCCGCCTTTCGAATAGCGCCGGATCCGGATCACACCATCCGGCCCCGCGATCACATCGATCCAGCCATCCTGTTCTTTGTACCGGCATACCTCCTGGCCGCCCGCCAAAACACCTTTCGCGCCGGGAACCTCTCCGGGCGCGAGAAAAAGCAATGCAATATCGCTCATCATGTTGCGGGCCAGTTCTCCCGAATCAAAGGGCGGCAGCGCCCGGCTGACGGAAAGCCCGTCCGGACCCGATACACCTTCAAAAAAAGCCATCCCTTCCGCGCTCATAAGCGCGCAGGAAATGGTCCGCTCTGACGGATCAACCAGTGTCACGCCAATCATGGCCGTCTGAGCCTGACTTCCCCGTCGTACTTCAATGGCGTGAATAAAACGGTTTTTTTCGCGGGGATAGGGGAAGGGACAGGAAAATGTTTTGCTCAATGGATCCGCGGGCGGGTTGATGACCGGCAATGCCGCACACGACACCAGCAGCAAAGCACCTGTCAGAATAATCAACCTTTTCATTGGATGTCCTGAAACACGGCAGGATTGATTTCCTGATTGATGACCACATGCGTAAAGTCAATGCGCGTTTCAGCGTTGGCACTTTCGATAATCCTGACGGTTTTGATTAATGCTTCTTTTCTCGAAAGGGTGATTTCAATTTTTTCGATCATACCGGTCATGCTTTTTTCCGCCGGCGTCATCGTAATGACCGTGTCGGAACCTTCTTTGAGGCTAACCGTGAAGGAAGGATTGGCATCAAACTTCCCTCTCATCCAGCCGGCAACTTCATCGAGAACAATTTTCATCGCCTGCACGCCGCCGGTTTTATCTTCAACCATTTTCCCTCCGGAAGCGATATAGCGTTTTGTATTCCCCTTGCCGGAAACAACGATGCTCCTGAGGGGTTTGCTGTATTCCCACCGGACGGAATCCGGCGCGGCAAAATAAAACTTCCCTTCCGAGACAAGCGGCTTGGACAGAATCTTCATGGACTTCTTTTGCACAAAATCGGCGGAAATGGTCTGAATACGCACCGCGTTCTTACGCAGTTGCGCGAAGTCATCCGCCCACACATCCT
>CAZDYR010000047.1:7682-10621 GCA_964509625.1 uncultured Smithella sp.
TTTTCGCAGCCGGGCAAAATCATCCGCCTTCGCGCCAATCGGAAGAAGCAGGATAACCGCCAGCAAAAGCAGTCCGCTTCTTTTTCTTACAGAAGAGATTTTTTTCATGACTAGAACATCCCGCCGTTAACAGAGACGACCTGCCCTGTAACGTATGAAGCGTCCTCAGAACACAAAAAGCGGATGACACGGGCGACTTCTTCGGGTTTTCCCACCCGCGCCATCGGGATGGCGGCTTTCATCATGTTTTCGTCCATGGGCATCGAGCTCAGCATATCCGTTTCGATGGGGCCCGGCGCGACCACATTGACCCGAATGCCGAAACGCGCCACTTCCTTGGACAGCGATTTCGTGGCGGCAATAATGCCGGCTTTGGCCGCCGCGTAATTGGCCTGACCGCGATTGGGAACCATTGCCGAAATGGACGAGACGGATACAATGGCGCCGCGTTTCTTTCGGACCATTTCGCGCAGAACGGGTTTGGTCACATTGAAAAAACCGTGAAGCGTCGTATCAATGACCCGGTGCCATTCATCATCTCCCATGATCATGAAAAGACCGTCCGCAGTAACACCGGCATTATTCACCAGGACGTCGATCCTTTTATGCTCCTCAACAATCTTTGCCAGCGCATCTTTTACTGCTTCAGCATCGGCCACATCGAATTTATTGATTTGACCCGCCTGCCCCGCGGCTTGAACCTGCGCAAGTGTTTCGGCCGCCGCCGCCTCATTCGAATTATAATTGATAATGACATGGTAACCGGTTTTCGCCAGCTCCACCGCCGTCGCGCGTCCAATGCCCCGGCTGGCACCCGTCACAATGGCAATCTTCTTTTCACCCATAAGATCTCTATGATCTCCTTTATCTATATTTATGCAACATCATCATTTAAACGCATGGCCTGAATGACCGCCTTAAACAGAATACGATCACCTGTTTTCACGATGCCTTCAATCACCCCGTAGTTATCCATCGCGTACAAACTTTTGACCTCTACAACGATGCGTGTCCCCACGGGCACGGTGTTTTCCTTGAATTCGGCGGATTTGATACCGACCAGCCAGCCTTTTGTGCCGCCTTTGCCTTCCTGCCTTTGCTTGTTGCCTTCCACAACGGCCGCCGTCTGGGCAATCGCCTCTATGAAAACGAGAGACTGGACCACCCGGCCGTCACACAGAGGCCACCGTTCATTCACCACGGCGGCGGCACTCCCGAAGTTATCGCTTAACGCAATAATCTCCGTCATGATCTTTATCGGCTCACGGTGCGGAATCAACGATTCAATATCGATCATCGGCATCTTCCTTTCGTTATTCAAATTAATGGGAAAATGATTCAGAAGTCAACTAAAAACATTCCGTCTGGTTCCGGAAATCCCCGAAGGATTCGGCCTGAAAACCCGCATTGCTTTTTTTATTTCTTTCTTATACATAATGAGAAGAAAAATTATTTTTTACGAACTTAAAAATGATGCCCATAGAAGAAAAAGATCATTTCAGGACGGCCTATCAGAAAATTTTCGCCCCGTCGAAAACGATTTTCCAGAAGGAATTCACCTATTCCGGTTTTACCTACGGCGAAATTTTTGAACTGGCGGCCGGTTTAAAGAAAACGCTGGCTCGCCGCGGCAATGAAAAGCTGGTCTGTCTGTGCACGGAAAATAAAGCCGTGGTTGCCGCTTCCATTCTGTCCTCTCTTTCCGGCGCCTGCAGACTTATTCTGCCTTATGCCTTGTCTTCACACGCGCTGATGGAAATGTACGAAGCAGTCAGGTTCGACGCCGCCATCACCGATCATCCCGAAGAAATGCCCGGGGTGGAAATCATTACCCCCACAACGGGGAACCCGGATGATCTGAAGCCCGAGAGCCTGCGCGATCCCGACGAACCTTTTTTAAGGCTTTTTACCGGCGGATCGACAGGCAAACCCAGAGTCTGGTCCAAATCTCCTCGTAATCTGCTGGCCGAAGCATTTTATCTGCGCGACAAATTTGAGTTAACATCCAAAGACCTGTTCATCTCCACCGTTCCGCCTTACCACATTTACGGCCTGCTTTTCTCCATTTTGACACCGCTGGTCTCCCACGCCCGCGTGCTGCCCGAAATTTACACTTTCCCGCAGGAGATCATCTCGACCATCAACCGGCACAAAGCCACCGTGCTGGTCAGCGTGCCCATTCACTACCGGTCTTTAAAAGTCGATAATCTGTCCGCCCCGTCGCTAAAAATCGCGTTTTCTTCCTCCGGTGTTTTAACCCGTTCCGACGCGACCCATTTTCTGAAAAAGACCGGCCTGGGAATCCATGAAATATACGGATCGACGGAGACGGGCGGTATCGCCTCGCGCAGCATCGGCGAAAATACGGACAGCTGGAAACCCGCCGATGTTGTATCCTGGAAGCTTTCCGGGAAACGTCTGGCTGTTCGTTCCGATTTCGTGTCAAGTGAGATGGAGAAAGACCCGGAAGGATTTTGCGTAACAGGCGATGAAGTCCAGCCGGATAAAAACGGCCGTTTTGTTCTGCTGGGGCGTGCCGACGGCATTGTCAAGGTTGCCGGCAAACGGGTCGATTTACTGGATGTCCAGAACAAAATCCAGACACTGCCCACCGTGCGGGACGCCGTGGTCATCGCGCTCCCCGCCGAAAAGGGACGCGAAAACGTGATTGCCGCTCTGGTGGCCTGCGAACTGACGGAAGCCCAGCTTAGAAAAATGATTTTGGAAAAGCTCGAACCTTACGCCATGCCCCGCCGTATCAAGATCGTCTCCTCCATTACCCGGACAGCCACCGGGAAAATCGATTTCCGCCGCGTCGAACAGAATTTTCTGAACGAATAACCCCCGCCGTTCGGCATTCAGATCTTTTCGTATTTCACTTTCCTGCGGCTGACGGTCCGGAGATACTTCACTTTGGGATGCCCGAAGACCATCATCAA
>CAZDYR010000048.1:0-10570 GCA_964509625.1 uncultured Smithella sp.
GGGTGGGGCAGGGTTTTTATATCCACGCTGTGAATTTTGCGGCCGGCCGAAACGTGCAGGCCGTCGTCAATGGGGGTGATCTTCATGCCGGTGTCCCGCAATTTGTTGATCAGGGCCTCGAGATGCTGAGGAATACAGCCCAGAATGTTGACGTCACCCTGAGTCATGCCGGCGGCAATCATAAACGTGCCGGCTTCGATGCGGTCGGGAATAACGGCCGCTTCCGTTCCGCCAAGCGACGAAACGCCGGTGATGGTGATGACGTCGGTGCCCGCGCCGCTGATCCTGGCGCCCATGCCCTTGAGGACTTCCGCCAGGTTGACGATTTCCGGCTCCCGCGCGGCGTTGTTGAGGACCGTGGTTCCTTCCGCCAGCGTTGCCGCCATCATGATGTTTTCCGTGCCCGTCACCGTCGGCAGGTCGAAATAAATATCCGCACCTTTTAATCTGTCCGCTTTGGCTTCGATGTATCCATTGTGAAGTTCTACGGTCGCCCCCATGTCCTGAAGGGCTTTGATATGCAGGTTGACCGGCCGCGCGCCGATGGCGCAGCCGCCGGGCAGGGACACGCGGGCCTGCCCCATGCGAGCGACCAGGGGGCCTAAAACCAGAATGGACGCCCGCATGGTTTTGACTAAATCATAGGGGGCGACACAGTTGGTGATTTTTTCGCCGCTGAGCTTCACGGTGCTTTCACCTTCGATCTCCATCCCCATATTTTTTAAAAGCTTATAAATAGTTTTGATGTCGACCAGGTTGGGAATATTGGAAAAGGTGCAGGTTTCTTCCGTCAGGAGCGCCGCGGTTAAAATCGGCAGGGCGGCGTTTTTCGCGCCGCTGATCTGAACATCTCCATTTAGCGGCTTACCGCCGCGAACGACTATTTTATCCAATGACTATTTTCTCCTTCCTTTGATCACGCGCGGCAGTCCCGCGTAATCAGCGCGCACGGAAATGTCCTCATAAAAACCGGGAGTTGCCGTCATGATCGCGCTTACCTGTTTGTCCTGTTTAGCGCCGATTTCAAGCAAAAGCCAGCCCTTTTCTGCAAGCCGGCTAGGTGCCTGATATATCAATTTTTCGTAAAATTCCACACCTGTTTGGCCGGCCCAAAGCGCCACCCGTGGTTCAAAATCTCTGACGCCGGATTCGAGTGTTTCATATTCATCGGCGCCGATATAGGGCGGATTGGAAACGATCAGGTCAAACGTGCCGGGCACCTTATCAAACAAATCACCGAGCATGAAACTGACCGTCTTTGCCAGGCCGAGGGCGCGGGCGTTTTTCTGCGCCACGGCCAGTGCCGCAGGCGAAATATCGGTGGCGATGATTCGGGCTTCCGGTATTTCTTTAGCCAGTGCAAGCGCGATCGCGCCGCTGCCCGTTCCGACATCCAGAATGCGCGGACGGTCAAGGGTCCGGGTCCGGCACACAGCGATCGTCTCTTCGACAATGATTTCCGTGTCCGGACGGGGGATCAGCACATCGGGATTCACCTCCAGCGTGAATGACCAGAAGGCTTTCCTGCCGGTGATGTAGGCGACCGGTTCAAAAGCTAATCTCCGGGCAATCATTTTTTGAAAGGCCGTCATCTGATCCTGACTCATCTGCCTTTCGGGATTTTTAAAAAACTCCGCGCGGTCGCAGTTCAGACAGAAGGCCAGCAGAACTTCCGCGTCCAGCCTGGCTGACGGAATCCCCGCGGCTTCCAGCTTTTGAGATGTTTCGTTGATGATATCGCGAACGGTCATCTGGATATTTTTTCTCTCATCAATCAATCATGTCTCTTCCGCGGGATGAGAAACGGAACGGGGATTTGTTCTGTCACCGAAAATAGCCCGGCCGACGCGGATAATGGTCGCGCCCTCTTCGATGGCGACTTCGAAATCGTCGGTCATACCCATGGAAAGCTCGTCCATCGAAACGTCTGGGATTGCTGCTGCCTTGATTTCATCACGCAGTTTGCGAAGCGCGATGAAATAAGGGCGGGAGGCTTCAGGATCATCCGAATAAGGGGGCATCGTCATTAAGCCCCGCACCTCTAAATTGGGCAGGACGGAAACTTGCCGGACCAGCTCCAGAACATGCGCGGGCGCCGCGCCGTTCTTGGATTCCTCTCCGCTGATGTTGACTTCAATCAGCACATTAAACAGGCGATTGTTCTGGCCGGCCCGCTTATCCAGTTCCCGGGCCAGTTCCAGGCGGTCGACGGAATGAATCCAGTCAAAGAGATTGATCACGTACTTGACTTTGTTGGTTTGCAGATGCCCGATCATGTGCCACTGAACATCCTGGCCGACCGCGGATATTTTTTCACGGGCTTCCTGAACATAGTTTTCACCCAGCAGGGTGATCCCGGCATCGAGCGCCTGCCGGATGCGTTCAGGTTCGACGGTTTTGCTTACCGCCATCAGCCGGATGCTTTCAGTATCCCGTCCCGAGCGGGCCGCTGCTGCGGCGATTCTTTGTTTGATCCGGGCGATGTTGGCTGCAATTTGCGTTGTCATATTCATTTACCTGAAATGGACGGCGTTGATAAGCTTCAGCTCGTCCAAAACTTCACAAAGGGGCAATCCGATGACATTGGTGTAGGAACCGTGAATTGACTTGATGAAGGATGCGCCTTTTCCCTGCACGGCGTAACCGCCCGCCTTATCATAAGGCTCATCACAGTTTACATACCAGTTCATCTCTTCCTGAGAGATTTCTTTGAATCTGACACCGGACCGGACGACCTTTGTTTTGGATATCCGCGTGTTTACACAGGTGAGCGTAAAACCGGTAAAGACTGCGTGCTGGCGGTTTTGCAACTGCTGCAGCATTTCGCGAGCCTGTTTTTTGTTTTTGGGTTTGCCCAAAATCAGACCGTCGATCACCACAATGGTATCCGCGCCCAGCACGAGCGCATCCGGATACCTGGCCGCTATGACCGCCGCTTTGTCTTGCGAAAGCCTTCGCACATGCGCGCGCGGGCTTTCGCCTTCAAGATACGTTTCGTCAATGTGACCCGGTACAATTTTAAATTTCAAGCCCAGCGAAAGCAAAAGTTCCTTGCGCCGCGGCGAAGCGGAGGCCAAAATAAAAGGATGGGTCAATGAAATACTCATAAATCTAATAATTCCTGCATCTTCTTTTCTGATGCGTGTTATTCCAGATTAAAAATGGCCTGTCAATTGTAAATTGCCATTGCATCTTGTAAGAATTTGACGTAGAAAATTGGTAAATGGTAAATGGTGGATAGTGAATGGTGAATAGGGGATAGCTGAAGAAGATGATGAAAAAGATATCGGGTTTTCTGCTGGTGTTTCTAATGCTTGTGTCGATGGCGAATATGGCCCTCGCCGCGGAAAAAATTGTTCAATTAACGGTTCCCGGGTGCTTTTCCTGAGGCGCCAGCAGGAGGATAGGGACTATCCTGAAAAAAATTGACGGCGTGAAGAAACATCAGACCCGGCAGCCGAACCTTCTGGTTGTTGCCTTTGATGATGAGCAGACAAGCCTGGATGTCATCATCAAAGCGTTAAACAAAGGAACATTTCCCGTGCAGGGCCAGCCTGTCTACCTGAAAACATTTCCGGTGGATGATCAGAGCAATTGAGTTTTTCCGCCGGCTTCCAGCGCGTCCACGATTTTTTTTACGTCCTGCGACCGCCCTTTCTTGCAGACCAACAGGGCGTCTTTTGTATCGACCACAATGACATCTTTCATGCCGATCAGCGCGACCAGCTTTTGGGGACTGTAAACAAGGGCGTTTTCCGTGTCTTCAAAGATGGCCTGAGAGCCGGCCGGCGCCGCGTTTCCTTTTTTATCTTTGGCGGAGATGTCCCACAGGGTGTCCCAGCTTCCCAGATCGCTCCAGCCGAAATCCGATGGAATCATTAATACGTCTTTTGCTTTTTCCATGACGCCGTAGTCAATGGAGATCGAGGCCAGATTTTTGTAGATGACGGACAGGGTTTTGGTTTCCGATGGTTTCCCCAGGGAAGCTTTGATGGTCATCAATCCCTTGTGAAGATCCGGCAAAAATTGTTTAATTTCGTTCAGAATCGTTGAAGATTTCCAGACAAACATGCCGCTGTTCCAGAAGAAATGACCGCTCTGCACAAAAGCCATGGCCTGCCGGAGATCGGGTTTTTCACGGAATGATTTGACGCGCAAAAGTGTTTCACCCGCGGCCTGTCCGACTGGTGTGCCGCCTTCCATGTAGCCGAAGCCGGTGTGCGGACTGGTGGGTTTGATGCCGATGGTGACGAGCGCGTTTTCTTTTTCGGCGGCCGCGGCGGCCGCGCCAATGACTTTCCGATATAGGACGGGATTACCAATGCCGTGGTCGGACGGCAGAACGATCATGACATCGTCTTTGGCTTTCTTCTGAATATGAACGGCGGCCAGACCGATGCAGGCGGCGGTGTTTCTGCCCACCGGTTCAATGAGAATATTTTTTGCGGGGATTTCCGGCAGCTGCCGCATCAATTCCCGCGCGTGTTTCCGGCCCGTGACAATCAGAATATTTTTGGGTTTGACAAGCGGTCTGATGCGGTCGACGGTTTCCTGAATGATGGTCCGGTTCGTGACGATATCCAGCAGATGCTTCGGTTTTCTGTCCCGGCTGCGCGGCCAGAAGCGTGTTCCCCGCCCGCCGGCCATAATGACTGCATGCATGATTTTCTCCTACGGATATCAGGAAATTATTTATTTGCCCTGATATCTAATACAAAGCGACTTGCTATTTCAAGCCCAAAAAGTTAAATCACTCGTCATGATGAAAATAAACTATCCTGAAATTACTTTGAAAAGCGGAAGAGAAGCGGCGCTTTTGCGCGGGCATCCGTGGGTGTTTTCCGGCGCGATTGCCTCCGTTAAAGGAGAACCTTCCGACGGCGATCTTGTGATGGCAAAGGATTCCAGAGCCAAGCCGCTGGCGCTGGGTTTTTTCAACGCCAAAACAGATATATCCTTTCGCTTTTTGACGCGGGATTGTGAGAGGGCGGTTGATGAAAATTTCTGGCTTGAACGCGTGGGAGCGGCCCTCCGGTTACGCAATAAAATCATCAATGAAAAAACAAATGCCTATCGTCTGATCAACGCCGAAGGCGACGGGTGCCCCGGTTTGATCGTGGATGTTTACGGAGGCGCACTGGTTGTTTCCATCACAACCGCCGGCATGGAAAAACAAAAACAAAACGTTCTGACCGCCCTGATTTACCATCTGAAACCGGCAAGCATCTATGAACAGAGTTCCGGGCGGTCACGGGGCCTGGAGGGCTTACCGGAAAGAAAAGGTTTTATTCACGGCGACAGCCGGCAGGGCATAGTGCGGGTGACGGAAAACGGCCATGCGTTTGATGTGGATTTTATCGGCGGCCAGAAAACGGGCTTTTTTCTGGATCAGCGCGCCAATCGGGAGAAAATTGGCTTATTGTCCTGCGACGCGGCGGTATTAAACTGTTTTTGTTACACGGGTGCGTTTTCGGTTTACGCTGCCGCGGGCGGGGCGAAAAAAGTTGTTTCGCTGGATATTTCTCGATCCGCCTGCGAAGCCGCCATGGAACACCTGCGTATCAATGGTTTTTCCGAGCAGGATCATCCGGTGATTGAAGCGGACGTGTTTGGGTATCTGCGGGATCTGCGGGAGAGTTTCGATCTCATTATTCTCGATCCGCCGGCGTTTGCCAAAACGAAACGCGACGTGCCCAAAGCCTCCCGCGGCTATAAGGAAATCAACATGCAGGCCCTGAAGCATCTGCCCGCGGGCGGCATCCTGGCAACGTTTTCCTGCTCCAATTTTATTGAAGAAGAGTTGTTTTACAAGATTGTGCAGGGGTCGGCACGCGACGCGAAGGCCGATTTGCAGCTGTTGTCAACGCTTACGGCCGGGCCGGATCACCCATTGGCCCTTGGCCATCCGGAAGGGCGGTATCTTAAGGGTTTGCTGGTGAGGAAGTTATAGCCGCGGGGATCCAGGATCACGAGGGTAAGGCCGGTGAGAAAGATTTGAATGCACGGGTGCGTTTGGCCTGCCGGAGAAAAATAACGAATCAAACACCTCGCATCAAGCTGCCGAGGTATGCACGGAACGTCGTTATATCGCAGCAAACTGCGGGGAATCAACACGCGTCGCGCTTAAGCGGGATTGAAGGCGTGATGGATGCCGGCTCTCTGATTTCCAATGCGGTAACAAACGGACAAACACTGTTCGTTTGCTTCTGATTCAGCATACATCAGTCGGTAAGGGTGTCCAAATGTCCCTTCACCGGTTATCAGCAGCATTTATAGGCATGTTTTTTTTCTTTATCCGCGATAGCTTTGATCACAAAAGACTTCAGCTTTTTCAACATTGCCTCATTGACGTATTGGTGAAGCGCAATATCTTTATTGCCCGGGTCAATACAAGCTAATTTGGCTTGATCATCCAGATTAGAAAGATGTTCTGTGATAATACTCAGCGTCATACGTTCATAATCAGCAGCTTGCATCTGCCCGTTGTTTAATAAGTCTTTCATTTTAGTCAGAACGGGCAGCAGCTTTTCTGAAGGCAAAGAATCGGTTTTCGGACTGGTGTTTTCCGGTGAATGGCTTATGGCGGTATTCTCTTTGACGACTACTTCTTTTTTACCCTGGCGGATAGCCTCTTCAACACTACCGCGTAAGTTTTCGGGTAAATCTTCGATTTTCAATTCCCTGGTTTCCTGTGTCTGAACGAACAGCGAATTTTTATCGGCAAAGACGACTGATTGGCGTGCGGTTGCGTTTCCTGCCATCGGCGCGCCGCAATAGAGACAGGATTCGCTTTTGTCGGAAATGGTATGATTGCATTTAGGACATTGCATCAAGTGTCCTCTCGAAAACGGGAATACACGGCATGATCCAAATGAAATCAGAGTCCGGACAGATTCGCCGCGATTTTATCCTGAATAATCCGGGAAGCCATGTTGTTGCCGGTCACGCCGGCAAACACGGCAACGGATGTCAAATCCCTGTCGACATATTCAACGCGGATGATGACTTTTTCATCCGAAATAATCGTTTTGATTGAACCGGTGGAGATTTTGCGCTCCTTCTGAATATCCGAGCCTTTCAGATCGGTCACCGCTTTTTGACAGGCCTGCCAGACCGGTTCGATGTCCGCCTTGTATTGCGTGGTCAGATAGCCGTCCTGGTAGATGAACCTGCCGGATTGGACGCCCATGACTTTGCCGTTTACAACCATGGCGGCATTGCACCCCAAAAGAAGACCGGTCAAAACGGCCAGGAAAATAACTTTTGCTTTCATGATTTGCCTCCCTGTCGTCCTTGTATGGATGAACTATAGAATAAGGTTTTTAATCTGTCAATGTTCACGCCGCGAACTTATAGAAGATGGAAGAACCAACGGCCCAGATCAGAACACCGGCGGTCATTAACATGCAGGCGTAGGCCAGAATTTTGCTCCAGGCGCTCTCCGGCTTCTGATCATTGTACCCCAGAATAAAAGCCAAAAGCAGTCCTGACAGAAGACCTCCTCCGTGCGCCCAGTTGTTAATGCCGCTGAAGAGGAAGCCAAAGATAACCAGACCCACCACCCATCCCAGCGCCTGTTTAAAAATGGCTTCGCCGTAATGACCTCCCCGGCTTTTCCCGAAATAAATAATGGCACCAATCAGTCCGCAGATGGATGCGGACGCGCCGATCGTTAACGGGACGCCTGCAAGCACGGAGACGGCAAATCCGGCCACGCCGGCCAGGATGTATATGTTCACAAAACGGTGGAGGCCGAATTCACGCAGTACGAAAGGGCCAAGCTGGTATAGGGCCATCATGTTGAAGACAATGTGCAGGATGCCGCCGTGCAAAAATGACGCGGAGAAAACACTCCAGTAGTGGTGAAGCTGAAGAACCGGAACGGTGCCGCTTGCCCCTAACATGATAAGACTCTGGTTGGACGGGGACAGAAAACTGAAAGGGCCTCCTCCTGCAAACATCCCGCGCAAATCCATCAGTAAGGACAAAACAAAAAAAGCGATATTAGCATACAGGATGGTTTGAACCGGTCCGAATATAAACAGCAGGTTGCGAAGTCTGCCGGCGGTTTCGTGCAGGCCCGGACGGATGAGCCCGCAATAGGGGCAAGCCTCTTCGTCCAGACTGATCAGTTTGCGGCAGTTGGGGCATAGGATGGAGTTTCTTTGTGCGCTCATCATAAATTCCTTGTGATTTTTGTCGGGAATTTAAATAACAACAATATGGGTCGTTGTAAAGAAAAATGCGTGCGTCCGGTTGACTCCTGACTTTGAATATAGGATAGTTCTCCGGAATGGAATGTTTATGCCGATAAAAGAGCGTCTCAGTGTGAAAATTCAATCCGTTGCTTTTGGCGGCCACGGCGTCGGGCGTGTGGATGGCCTGGTCGTGTTTGTGCCGTTTACCGCCCCTGAAGATACCGTGGAAATTGAGATTGTCGCACGCAAGAAGAAATTTGCCCGGGGTCGTCTGTTGCAGATCATCGAGCCTTCACCCCGGCGGACCCGGCCGCTTTGCCGCTATTATGGACGCTGCGGCGGCTGTTCATATCAGCATATCGATTATGCCTCGCAGCTGAAAATCAAGCAGACTCAGGTTGAGGAAGCTTTTGTCAGAATCGGGGGGATATCAGAGCCGCCGGTACGCGAGGTGATTGGCTCACCCCGGGCCTACGCCTATCGCGGCAAGGCCGAGCTACATGCCGCAAGAACGATCGGTGGGACACAACTGGGGTTTATGGATATTTCCGGCGGCAGAATTACGGATATCGAGCGCTGTGAAATTATGCATGAAAGCATCAATGAACAGATTCAACAGACAAGAAGCATGGGGGCTGATCTACCTGCTCAGGATGATTTTATTTTCTGGTCTCATCCGTCGGGCCATTTAGATGAGACCGTTTCACGTGTTGTTAAAGGGCGGGATTTTCTTGTTCCACGCACGGGATTTTTTCAGGCCAATTTGTATCTGACGGACCGCATGGTGGACGAAGTCGCCCGTCTGATGGGTGAAAAAACAAGAGAGACTGTTATTGACGCCTGCTGCGGTTCCGGACTGTTTTCCATTTTACTGGCACCGCTGGCCGGGCGGATGATCGGAGTGGAAATCAACGAAAAATCAGTCAACCATGCGCGCCTGAATGCTGAAAAAAACAACGTCGGGAACGTGGATTTCATCTGCGGGGATGTTGAAAGTGTATTGAAGCAGCGCGATTACAAAAAAGAATCAGTCGATTTAATGATTCTGGATCCGCCCCGCACGGGATTAAGCCCGGAGACGTTGGCCGCCATTTGCTCTATGGAATTACAGGATATTATTTATATTTCATGCAACCCGGCAACACAGGCCCGGGATATTAAATTTTTAAGCGGGAAAGGCTACCGGTTGCTCAGCCTTCAACCCCTCGATATGTTTGCTCAAACGGAGCATATTGAAACTATCGGATTATTGCGGCGAGAATAGAGTGGCTGTTGAAAGGATTGTTCATCGTGACAACGATCACCGGTTATGAATGAATTTCCGTGCGGCTTAACAAATTTTGTTGACATGCAGTCGATATCGATATAGGCAATCGTCACAAGATTTAAAAGTGCCGATGAGGTTTATCATTTCATGATAAGAATGATGAGCACCGATAATCTTAATCCCGCGTCTATTATCTATTTGAAATATATAACTAACGCTTGACGGTGTATCGTCCACGCGTTATGGCTGAATCGTTAAAGCCTCGTTTTGAAACGGTTTTTGTATGAATAAGAATCAAAGAACCTATGAGCTGTTTGATGAATTGCAGCTGATGGATGTTCGCTCCTGTGTCGTAAAACCCGACCTGAAGCCTGAAGAGAAGGCGGACAATCCGGATGACAATCTGGCTTGCGGCACGGAGACCATCTTACTGGTCGACGACGAGAAAGTTATTATTGACGTTGCCCGGGATATGCTGGAAATTCTGGGTTACCAGGTTCTTGTTGCTCAAAGCGGCCGGGAGGCGATCGATATTTATGACCGGCAAAAAGATGTGATCGATCTGGTGATTCAGGACATGGTGATGCCCGGGATCAACGGCGCCGGTGTTTTCAAAGCTTTAAAAGCGATCAATCCGAATGTGAAAGTTATCCTGGCCAGCGGCTATGTTTTGAATGAACAAATTACCGCCGTGATGGAACAGGGATGCCGGGCGTTCATGTCCAAGCCGTTTCGGCTGGAAGATCTGTCAGCAAAAGTCAGGGAAGTTCTGGATTCTCCATAATTCAACTTCTAAAAATAATTATGGCTTTCCAATAAAAATATTGCTATTTTCCCGGGCAATTCAAATTTGTTTGTTTAATTTCAGGGGAGGATAAAATGGCATCAAAGAGTAAGGAAGTTCGAATGGAACAACGCCGCGTTCTGGAAAAGAAACTGGATTTGCGGCTGCAGAAACTGGCGGCACTCGGAGTCGCGAAAGAGAAAGTCGCGAATGATACGATTGTAAAAAATCTGAAGTCGCAAATCAGGGAGACGAATGTTCGTATCGCCGCTTTTGATAAGAACATAATGAAGATTGAAGCCCTGAAGCAGGCGAAAGAAC
>CAZDYR010000049.1:0-10495 GCA_964509625.1 uncultured Smithella sp.
TTCTAAATCGATGATAGCCGTGAATTTCCGGTTTGTGACCCGTAATGACGTCGCGAATCCAAACTTCTTCATCCGGAGGCAGCTTGACATCCATCAAATCGCCAAGCGCTTTCACGGTCAAATCGTAGGCCGCCTTCAGAATAAAAACGGCTACGAAAACGGCCGCCACCGGGTCCAGCCAGTGGATACGCGGATCGACAAAGAGGTAATGACTGACCCAGATGATCGCCAGACTGATCATGACGCCGACGGACGTATAAACATCGGTTCGCAAATGCCAGGCATCGGCCTGCAGGGCAATCGAATCGGTTTCTTTTCCAACCACAAAAAGACGGTGAGACACAAACAGATTGATCACCGCGGACAGGAACATGACTCCGACGCCCCAGCCGGGCTGTTCCACTTCCTGTATTGATGTCAGTTTTTTGAGGGCCTCAAAGATAATCCAGAAAGCGGCAATAAAAATCAAAGCCGCCTCCACAAGACCGGAAATGCTCTCCACCTTGCCGTGTCCGAAAGGATGGTCATCATCCGCCGGAACGTGAGATTTTTTAACGGAAAACATGGCAATGATCGCCGCCAGCAAATCCATGCCCGAATGAATGGCCTCGGAAATGATCGAAACCGAGCCGATCAGAGCGCCGACGATCACTTTAAAAATGACCAGAACGGAATTCGACGCGACCGACAGCATCGCCACTCGTTCTTTTCGCTTTTGCATAATATCCAAAAAGCATCTCCCGATTCGACATGATGAGCGTATTCTTTATCACGACCGGCGGGTAATTTCCCGTGTTTTTTAATCCCGCTTTTGTCAGGAGTGCGTTCATTTGCCGCAGCCTGCCGGGAATGGCGCGACGGTGCGGCGCTCGTGGATTTTCTTTGCATGAATAAAAAATTGTGGTACGCATCTGGCCGCAACGGTTTAAATATGATGAATAAAACACTCCTCACGTCCTGTTTTCCCGACATGTCGCTTGCGAACTGGCGGGACTGGCGCTGGCAATTAAAAAACCGCGTCACCTCACCGGGAACGCTGGCCAAAATTCCGGGCCGGTCAAAAGCCGGCATGGAAAAACTGCGTCCCGTGCTGTCTTCCTACCCGATGGCGGTTACGCCCTACTACCTATCCCTGATTCAGCAGGAACGTGACAAAGACCCCGTCGCTTTGCAGTGTATCCCGGATTTGGATGAAATTTCCCGTTTCCCGGGTTATCCCGATGATCCGCTCAGGGAAGACAGCCTCATGCCGGTGCCGAAGCTGATCCATCGCTATCCGGATCGTGTCCTGGCCATCGTCACCAAAACCTGCGCCACCTATTGCCGGCACTGCAACCGCAAACGCTTCTGGAAAGCCCCGGAGGCATCCGCCTTAAAAAAACGCCTGCAAAAAATGGCGCACTACGTGGCAGGGACGCCGCAAATTCGCGAAGTCATTCTTTCCGGCGGAGATCCACTCATCTACGAAGATGAAACGCTGGAATATATGCTGGCCTTGTTCTCGTCCATCCCTCATGTCGAAGTGCTGCGCATCGGCAGCCGGGTGCCCGTGGTTTTGCCCATGAGGATCACCAAAGACCTTTGCCGGATCCTCAGGCGCTACCGGCCCTTATGGTTCAACACCCAGTTCAACCACCCCGCGGAAATCACAAAGGATGCGGCGCGCGCCTGCAACATGCTGGAAGAGACGGGCATTCCGGTATCCAATCAGTCGGTCCTGCTCAAAGGCGTCAACGACACACCCGAGATCATGCGTAGCCTGCTAAACGGCTTGCAAAACATATCTGTCCGTCCTTATTATCTTTTTCACTGCGAACCGGTTAACGGCTGCGCGCATTTCCGGACGGATGCCGCCTCAGGTGTTGCTCTGATGGAGGAGCTTCGGAAAAATTGCTCGGGCCTGGCCCTGCCCCAATACGTGGCCGATCTTCCCGGAGACGCCGGCAAAGTGCCTCTTTTGGCGTGCTCGAAAACCATCAAAAAGAATTTAAAGAAACATCAAGATTTTTTTGACTTTTTTTAATATTTGGATTAGGAAGGGCGTCAAATAAATCCTGACAATTTAAGGATGAGGAGAAATATTTTTTTATGTACACCGCAAGCGATTTAAGAAAAGGGCTGCGCCTGAAAATCGATGGGGATCCCTATGTGATCACCGAATTCAATTTTGTTAAACCCGGCAAAGGACAGGCTCTGTACCGCACGAAGCTTAAAAACATGATCAACGGCAACCAGTTTGAACGAACCTTCCGCTCCGTGGACATGTTTGAACCGGCCGACCTGCGTGAAAAGAAAATGCAGTATCTCTATAAAGAGGGCGACAAATACTGCTTCATGGACAATGAAAACTACGAGCAGGTTTATCTGACGGAAGCCCAGGTTGATGACGCCGTCAATTACATGACCGACAACATTGAAGTGGAGATCCTGCTGTTTGAAGACCGGCCCATCGGCATCAGCCTGCCCAACTTTGTGGAACTGGTTGTGACCGAAGCCGAGCCCTGGGCCAAAGGCGATACCGTCTCCGGCGCGACAAAACCCGTCAAAGTGCAGACAGGCGCTACCGTTTTTGTGCCGACCTTTGTAACAGAAGGGGAAAAGATCCGCATTGACACACGCACCGGAGAATATCTGACCCGCGTCAAGGGCTAGCGCTTGAGTAAATTGCATCAAGATGATTCTTTCCAACTGGCGCGCAAGGTGAATGCACTTCGCCTGCGCGCCAATTTGATTTCCGGCATGCGCCGTTTTTTTCTGGAACACGATTTTCTGGAAGTCGAAACCCCCGTTCGCATCCCCTCTCCCGCCCCGGAAGAACACATTGAAGCGATCCCTTCGGCGGGATGGTTTTTGCAGACATCGCCGGAACTGTGCATGAAAAGAATGCTGGCCGCGGGCTACCCCCGGATTTTTCAAATCTGCAAATGTTTCCGGGCCGATGAGCGCGGCACGCGCCACCTGCCGGAATTCACCATGCTGGAATGGTACGTGGCGCGATTCGATTATCATCAGTTAATGGATCAGTGCGAGGCGCTCGTTTGCGCCGCCTTTCAAAAAGCGGGATATGAAAAGTCTTTGACCTGGCAGGACAGGACCATTTCCCTCGCGCCGCCGTGGGAGCGCATCACCGTCACGGAGGCTTTCGCGCGCTATGCGCCGGTAACCGTGGGCGATGCCATGCGCCGGCAGACGTTTGATGAAATCCTCGTGCAATACATCGAGCCCAACCTGGGACGCGACAAGCCGACATTTCTCCACGACTATCCCGCGCCTCTGGCGTCGCTGGCTCAAATCAAAAAAAACGATCCCTCCGTGGCGGAGCGCTTCGAGCTCTATATCGGCGGTCTGGAACTGGCCAACGGCTTTTCGGAACTGACGGACGCAAACGAGCAGCGGCAGCGTTTCATGGAAGCCCTGGACAAACGCGCGGCAAAGAACTGGTCGCGCTACACCATGCCGGAAAAGTTTCTGACGACCCTTGAGAACATGCCGCCGGCCGCCGGCATTGCCCTGGGCATCGACCGCCTGGCCATGCTTGCGGCCAATGCGTCATCCATCGATGACGCGGTCGCCTTCCCGCCGGAATGGCTTTAATTTCCGGCAAAAAGATGTATTGACAAGCCTCTTTTTTTCCTTTACGTTACACGTCAAATTTAAAACATTTCCGGAGATAATAAAGTGAAAAATATCGGGTCTTTAGACATTGGAAGCAATTTTCACGGCTCTCTTCTGGGCATGATTCTGGATGCCGGTTTGATGGTTCAGTTTGTCTTGCTGATTCTGCTCATTCTCTCCGTCGTTTCCTGGACGATCATCTTCATTAAATTCAGGTATTATCGAAAAATCCGGAAAGAAAATGACGCTTTTGATTCCGATTATCAGCGCAGCAATAAACTCTCCGATGTTCTGCCGGCTTCGAAAAAATATTCATTTTCAACGACAGCCGAAGTTTTCCGCGTCGGTTACACGGAGCTGACCAAAATGAATAAACCGCAGAAAGACGCGGCGCGGGGCGACGAAATCAGTCTTTCTTCCCTGGATAATGTGCAGCGGGCGCTCAACCGCGCGTCGAACACGGAAATGACCAAGCTGGAATCCGCGCTGGGTTTTCTGGCCACGACGGGGTCGGCCAGCCCGTTTATCGGACTGTTCGGTACGGTCTGGGGCATTATGGAAACCTTCAAATCCATTGGCGCGCGCGGCTCCGCGACACTGGCGGTTGTCGCCCCGGGCATTTCGGAAGCCCTGATCGCGACGGCGGCGGGGCTGGCCGCGGCCATCCCCGCGGTTATTTTCTACAACTATTTTTTAAACAAATCCAAAATCATGGTCCAGGAAATGGATAACTTCGCCGATGAATTCTTAAACATCGTAGAACGTTATCTGATCCATAAATAAACGGATTCAGGGTGAAGCGTTATGCGGCAATCACGCAGAAGACATTCCGAAAAAAAGTCCATGTCGGAAATAAACGTTACACCGCTTGTCGATGTAATGCTCGTGCTGCTTATCATCTTCATGGTCACCGCGCCGATGCTGTCCATGGGCATCGACGTCAATCTGCCGCGCGTAAAATCCAAAAGCGTCGACATCGCGGAAGAAAAACTGGTCCTGACGATCAACGAGAACAAGGAAATATTTTTAAACAAAACCAGTCTGCCGCTTGCCGATCTGCAGGCGAAACTGGCGGCGATTTATGCCGAGCGCGTCGACCGCGAGATTTTTTTGCGCGCCGACAAGAGCGTTTCCTACGGTTTCGTGGTGGAAGTGATGTCGGAAATCCGCAAAGCGGGAATCGATAAGCTGGGCATGATTACTGAACCGCCCGAGGGCACAAAATGACGTTCCGGGCGCCCCATAAAAGCTCGTTTGGCAATACCGGCATTCCCTATAACATGTTTTTCGCCTCCCTCGCGCTTCATCTGATTGTTTTTGCCGCTGTTGTCATCACCGTCCCGGGCGCATCCAGACAGCTGACCTTTGGCACCCCTTATTCCGTTGCCCTGGTGGGGCCTGAAGTCATGCAGTTGCCGCGGGAAACATCCCCCTCACAGAATATGCAGGCCCCCTCCCCGGACCATCCCGTCATTCTCAAGCGTAGCGACAGGGTTTCAAAAGCGGTCCCGGCGATTCAAAAAGACGAAGCAGGCAGGGCGGATATCGAAAAAGCCATCCAGGCCATTAGGCAAAAAGAGCTCGCCTCGGCAGGATCGGACAGCACCGGCAAGTCTTACACGGATCATCAATCGCAGATAAACGACTACGGCCGCTTCGTCTGGCTGAAAATCAAAAAGAACTGGGCACTGCCCGCTTCATTGATGCCCCGGGAAAACGTCATAACCATCATCGAGGTTCGCATCGGACAAAGCGGCGCTCTGGAGTATGCCGATTTTGAAAAACGTTCCGGAAACAGTTACTTTGACGAATCCGCCATGCGCGCGGTGAAGAAATCGGCGCCCTTTCCTCCGCTTGCCGGATGGGTGACGGGCCGATCCATTGAAATCGGCATCCGGTTTCATTCCGAAGAACTGCGTTAAACAACTATGAAGGGTTATTGATACGCATGAGTTATAAACTTTTTTTCAGGCTATGCATTCTGTTTATTCTTTTATTCGCGGTCGGCATGCCCGGCACCACTCCGGCCAAAGTCTATATTGACATTAACGCGCCGGGATTCCAGCAATTCCCTATTGCCGTTTGTGATTTTCAAAATAAAAAAGAGGGAATGTCCTTATCAACGGATGTCAACACGGTCATTGCCGACAGCATCAAACAGAACCTCAACCTCTCAGGCATCTTTAATATCCTGGACAAAAAAGGTTTCCTGGAAGGCGTGGAACCGGGACAGCCTGAGACCATCCGCTTTTCCGACTGGTCCGCGATTGGCGCGGATTTTCTGCTGCGCGGCGACGCGATCACCACTCAGAACAGTCTGACAGTGGAAAGTCGATTGTATGATGTCGCCCGCGGCCAAATGCTTTTCACTAAAAAATATACGGGGAAACCCGACGGCGCCAAGGAACTTGCAGGCGCAATCGCCGTTGACATCCTGCTTGCCCTGACCGGCGATGAGGGCGACTTCAACACGAAAATTGCTTTCGTCATCAAAAAAAATTCTCTGTCCGATATCTACGCGACAAACTACGACGCCTCCGGTCTGAAACCTTTAACGGCTCATCAAAGCATCATCCTTGCACCGCGCTGGTCGCCGGATGGCCGTTACCTGGCTTTTACCTCCTATAAAAGCGGCCGACCCGAAGTCTATCTTCGTCAGTTGCAGACCGGGAAAGAAAGAAAAGTTTCTTCATTCCAGGGATTGAATCTGTCCGGTTCATTCTCACCGGACAGCAAAAAACTTTTACTGACCCTGAGCAGGGACAACAACGAAGAAATTTATGCCCTGGATATCGAAACCATGGCCCTCCATCGCTTAACCCGCAGTTATTCCATTGATGTATCCCCCGCCTGGTCACCGGACGGCAAAAAAATCGCTTTTGTTTCCAATCGGTCTGGAACGCCGCAAATCTTTGTCATGGATGCGGACGGAAACAATGTCAGGAGGATGACTTTTGAAGGCAATTATAACACCTCTCCCTCCTGGTCACCCCAGGGCGGCAGGATTGCCTTTGAAGGGCTTGTCAACCGCAAATATCAGATTTTTTCCGTGGACGCTGAAGGCAATAATCTTATCCAGTTGACTTTTGAAGACGCGGACAATGAATACCCGTCCTGGTCGCCCTCCGGCCGGCAAATTGTTTACAGCTCCCGGCAAGGCTCAAAAAGCCGAATCTGCATCATGAATTCAAACGGGCAGAATATGCGCGTCCTCATGGAAAGCAGGGATCATTTAGTCATGCCGGCCTGGTCGCCAAGATTCAAATAAATCACCTCGTATTTCATGTTGAGATTGTTATTTTCCGGCCTTTGCCGTATAGAAATCATCAGGGATCCATGAATCGCCTCGCGGCAGGCTGCAAAGCATTTGTACTCGACGGGTTTAAGCGGTGTTAAAATGGAATGGAGATATGCAAACACGGCGGTATAGCAGGACATCTTCACGGGAAAACATATTGTAATTATTACGATATTATAATATTGTCTTGACGTTGAAAGGCAAGTTATGTTTAAGATCGGACACAACTTGTGAACTATCCATACACATAACGAAAGGAGAATGTCATGAAAAAGTATTTCACATTGATGGGCTTACTAGTCGTATTTGCATTGAGTTTGGTTGTTTTCAGCGGTTGCGCGGAAAAACAGGCGGTTGTTAAGGATGAGGCCGTTCAGACTCAGCCGGCAGCTCCGGCCCCGGCTCCGGCGCCAGCGCCAAAAGCTGATGATGAAGCGGCACGGAAGGCGAAAGAGCAGGCCGCCAAAGAAAGAGCGGCAAAAAATGCGGCGGCACTGAACGCCCTGAACATTCAAAACATCTATTTCGATTATGATAAATCCAGCATTCGCCCCGACGCGCGTGAAATACTGAAAGCCAACAGTGAAATATTCATAAAAAACAAAGATTCCAAAATCGTTGTGGAAGGATACTGTGATGAAAGAGGCACGGCGGAATACAATATGGCCCTGGGCGAGAGGCGCGCGCAGGAAGCCAAGCAGTATCTGATCAACCTGGGGATCGATGCCTCCCGAATGGAAACCATCAGCTATGGCGAGGAAAAACCGCTGGATACCCGAAGCATTGAAGAAGCCTGGGCGCAAAACAGACGGGTACAGTTTCTTTTGAAATAATTTAGAAGGACAGCGCTTTGAAAAGCTCTCTTTACCTTATATTTCTGGCATTGGTTTTTGCGGTTGCGGGATGCGCGACATCCTCCGATCTCAAAGATGTTCGTTCCGAGTTAAATCAGAGAATGGATGAAAAAATAGCCGCGACGGATGCCCGTGTGGACGCCCGAATCGCCAAAATGCAGAAAGAGCACGATGAAAACACGGCGGCTCTGGCGTCCATACGCAAGGGACACGCGAATACCAACGCGGATTTTGCCGAGGTGCGCGACCAGATTCAGCAGCTGCGGGGCCAACTCGAAACCTTAAAAAAGGGGACTTCCCTGGATCCCGGAAAAGATGATGAATACAAGGCAAAGCTTGATAACCTCGCCTTGAAGATCAATTTTATTGAAAATTTCCTGGAAATCGGCAAGAAAGATTCTGCGCCCGACCTCAACGGTACCGCCGCAGCCAAAGAACCCTCCGGAAAACAGGACAAGGCAGCCACCTATGCGGCGGCCTATCAGACCTTCAAAAGCGGAAACTACCCCAAGGCCAGAGAAGCCTTTCAGGGCTTTTTGGCTGCTTATCCTTCCGGCGAGTATTCCGATAACGCTCAGTTCTGGATCGGCGAGTGTTATTTTTTTGAAAAGCAATATGAGAAAGCCATTCTGGAATACGAAAAAGTAACCAAAAAATTCCCCAGCAGCAATAAAGTGCCCTACGCCCTTTTAAAACAGGGAATATCTTTTCAAAACCTGGGCGACAAAGTGAGCGCCAAGCTGCTTCTGCAGCAGGTCATTAAAGATTATCCCAACACGAGTCAGGCGCGCATTGCCCGTTCCAAGCTTCAGGAACTCAAGTAATTTCTTGATCAAAAAAAAAGACAGGAAAAGGACTTGCAAAAGTCCTTTTCCTGTCTCTAAATCAAACCCCTCGCAGTCATCTGCGGACAATGAACGCCCGTCACGCTTGAGCGGGATGAAAATCCTCTCCATTCCGTAATCAAATCACATATCGCTTGACACAAAATATATTTCTATTTAGAGTTCCGGCACATTATTCATTTAAGACTCGAAATTGCAATGTAATTTTCAACTATAATCGTTGAAGGAGGAGAATATTTTGGACTTTAAAATGTTTGAAGGAAAAATCGCGCTGGTCACCGGAGCAACTTCGGGCATGGGACGCGCCACCGCGATCGCTTTCGCCAGAGAAGGGGCAAAAGTGATTATGGCGGCGCGCCGTGAAAAGCGCGGGCAGGAAGTTGTGGATCAAATCGCCAAGGAGGGCGGGGAATCCATGTTTGTGAAAACCGACGTCCGCAATCCCGCGGATGTCGACAATCTTTTCAAAACCATTCTGGCCAAATACGGCCGTCTGGACTTTGCGTTTAACAACGCCGGCGTTTCCACTTCGCACAATCCCACCGTCATCAAGTACGATGACGACGAATGGGACCGGATCATGGAAACCAATCTGCGCGGGGTCTGGCTGTGCATGAAGCATGAGATCGACATCATGAAAAAGCAGGGCGGCGGCGTGATTATCAACACGGCTTCTATTCTCGGCGTCGTCGGCGACTGGGGCCTGAGTTCCTACTGCGCCTCCAAGCACGGTTCTTTGGGGATGGCCAAAACCGCCGCGCTGGAATACTGCAAAGACAACATTCGCATTAATACTATTTGCCCCGGTCCGATCATGACTGAAATGCTGGAAATGGCGCTGCCGTTCATGCCCAAAATGCTGGACATCATGGCCAGCAAGACGGCGCTCCGACGCGTGGGCCAGCCTGAAGAAATCGCCGGCGCCGCGCTGTGGCTTTGCACGGATGACGCGGCGTTCATGATTGGCAAGGAAATCGCCATCGACGGCGGATACATCACCTATTAGCAGATAAAGGAGACGCACATTGAATACGAAGAGATTTCAAGATAAAGTCGTACTGGTCACCGGCGGCAACTCCGGAATCGGAAAGGCCGCGGCGCTCGCCTTCGGCCGGGAGGGGGCCAAAGTCGTCATCGCCGCGCGCCGCGAAAAAGAAGGCGCCGGCGTGGTCAGTGAGATTAAAGCCCAGGGCGGAGAAGCCCTGTTCGTGAAAACGGATTTAAGAAGCCCGGACGACATCCATAAACTGTTTGCCGTCATCAAAGAGAAATACGGCGCGCTGCACTGCGCCTTTAACAATGCGGGTGTTTACCCGAAGATGAAAAAGGCCGCCAATTACACGATTGAAGAATTTGACGAGATCATGAACGTCAACGTCAAGGCCGTCTGGCGCTGCATGAAGCATGAAATCGCCATGATGACCGACGCGGGCGGCGGATCGATCGTCAACTGCTCGTCGGTGTCCGGGTGGGGAGGCGAGGAAGGCACGTCGATTTACGCCGCCAGCAAGCACGCGGTCATCGGGCTTACCCGCGCGGCGGCCATCGAGTTCGGACGGAAAAAAATCCGCATCAATGCGGTGTGTCCGGGCATGACCCAAACACCGATGCTCGATCAAACACTGTCGACCGGAGGCCCCAAAATACGGGACATCATGCTCAGGATGATTCCGCTCAAACGCTTCGGCAAACCGGAAGAGATTGCCAGCAATGTTCTGTTTTTATGTTCGGATGCCGCATCCTACATTACAGCCAAAAGCATTGTCATCGGCGGCGGGCAGGCTATCCGCGCCTGATAGCGGTTCTTTCCGGATTCAAACCAGGCATGGTTTTGTAGGGGCGAAAAATTTTTCGCCCCTACGTTGGCGTCCGAAACCAAAGGG
>CAZDYR010000050.1:0-10452 GCA_964509625.1 uncultured Smithella sp.
GATTACCACTTGGAGAATGCATATCCTGAAACAACGATAGAAATCTTTGTTTCAGGAAGAATGTCTGACATCCAATCCTTATACCCGAGGCCGGAATGGCTTTGCCCTAAGGCATCTACTCATATTCTTCGATATATCTCTCTATGTAATCTTTTACAGTATTCTTGGACCGGTATATTCCGAAGTGGCCTTCGCACAGGATGTCGGCCTCTAAGGCGAGAAGCTTCTGCATGGATTTTTTCCAGGCTGAAATGTCGGAACCGAAAGCCTTGTTAAACGGGCCGTGAATGTCCTGACCGAATAAAACTCTTTTGCCTGCTCTGTCCAGATAAACAGCAATGGAACCTGGTGTATGGCCGGGAGTGTGCAGGCAGTGTAGCTCCTCATTTCCGAATCTCAAAACCTCATGATCGCCTTTTAATTTCCGGTCGATTTTTGTCGGCGGGAACGTCGTCCCATACCAGTTGGCCGCAGTCCGGATCGAATCGCCCGTTTCCAGAGCCTTCGCGTCCAGCTCATGAATCACGATTTTAGCGCCGTATTTTTCGCGGAAGTACGGCGCGGAGCCGATGTGATCAATGTGGCAGTGCGTCAGGATGACATGGGATAATGACGCCGGATTCAGCCCCAGCATTTCAATGTTGCGGACAAGCTGGGACGAACTACCGCCCGCCCCCGCATCGATCAAAACCAGCTCTCCGGCAAAATCGATCAGATATACGGCCGCGTCTTCACCGGAAGTCACATTTGGACCGCCAATCAGATAAACACCGCTTACGATCTCTTCCGTTTTCATCATCATTATTTTATATTCGCAATGTTCCGACGATGTCTTTTATATTTTTAATTTTATTGTTGTTTAAATAAGATCGCATACCATCAATGATCTCGATGGTTGCGCAGGGATTGATAAAATTTGCCGTACCGATTTGCACAGCTGTGGCGCCTGCAATCATGAACTCCAACGCGTCCTCGGCCGTCATGATGCCACCCATGCCGATGACCGGAATAGACACGGACTTCGCAACCTGCCAAACCATCCTGAGCGCGACCGGCTTGATGGCCGGGCCGGAAAGGCCGCCGGTTATATTTTTCAGATGCGGGGTTCTGGTTTGCAGATTGATCGACATACCGGTAATGGTATTAATGAGCGATACGGCATCCGCACCTGCTTTCTCCACAGCCTGCGCAACTAGGGTGATATCCGTGACGTTGGGGGTCAGCTTGACAATCACGGGCAGCTGCGTTTGAGCCTTCACGCGGCGCGTGACCTCGGCGGCCGCTTTCGGGTCGGAACCAAAACTCAAGCCCCCTTTTTTTACATTCGGACAGGAGACGTTGACTTCGAGGGCATGAACACCTTGAGCCTGACTCAGCTTCCTGGCGACCTGCGCGTATTCCAGAGTGCTTTCGCCATAAATATTAGCGACAACAGCAACGTTATACTTCCGCAAAAAGGGAAGCTTTTCTTCGATAAATACATCAACGCCTACATTCTGCAGGCCGACGGCATTGAGCATACCCCCTGCCGTTTCCATGATCCGCGGCGGCGGATTCCCCAGGCGCGGTTTTAATGAAAGCCCCTTTACAACAATGCCGCCCAGCCGGTTTAAATCCACATAGTTGGCATACTCTTCACCATAGCCGAAGGTGCCGGATGCCGTCATGACCGGATTTTTCAGTTTCAATCCGGCAATCTCCACCCTCATATCCGCGCTTGTTTTTTCTTTTTTTGTCCCCACGATTATTCCCAGATCACTTTCTCCAGATCAAATACCGGCCCGTCCGCGCAGACACGCTGATAGGTCTTCCCGCCCTTCTCATCTTTGATCGCCACGGCACAGCCCACGCAGGCACCGACGCCGCAGGCCATGCGCTCTTCCAGTGATACCTGGCAGAAATATTTCCCCCTCAAGGCATTTGACAAAGCCCTAAGCATTGGTTTCGGACCACAGGCATAAATGGCCGTATCTGCAGGCGCGTATTTTTTGATGTCCTTTTGAAACGTTTTGGTTACGAGCGATTTTTCGCCAAGAGAGCCGTCATCAGTACTAACGACGATGTTGAAACAATACCTTCGCAAATTTTCGAGACCGACAACGTCATGGGCTGTCTTCGCGCCATAATAAAACGTCATGGCCGCTTTGTCATGACAAGCTGTCCTGCAAAGATATTGAGCAAGCAGTGACAAGGGCGCGATGCCGATGCCTCCGGCGATGAAGACGATATTCTTTCTTGCCGGATCAACCGCATAGCTCCCGCCCAGCGGCCCGGAGATCTCGACCTGCGACCCGTTAATTAAACCTGCCAGTATTTGCGTACCCTTTCCGACAACCTGATAGAGCAGTTCAATCGTACAACTGGTTTTGCCGCGTGAAAAGGAATAAATGCTGATGGGGCGTGACAAAAAGGGGTCATGCAATCCGGCAATGCGGATCATCACAAACTGGCCCGGCAGGGGGTCCGTGAAACTTGAGGGAAGAGCCACCCTCATCAGAAAATAATTTTTCCGGCTTTCTTCGTTTTTAGCAACTTCTCCGATGTATATATCTTTAGTCATTATTAATTTCCTGATGGTTTTCAGCCCACATCACGAGGGCGTCTTCCCGGGTATCGGTATAGTATTGAGGTCGTTTCCCTTTTACTACAAAACCGCATTTACGGTAAAGATTAATTGCCCGCTGATTTGATTCTCGAACTTCCAGGGTCTGACGTTCAATTCCAACCTGCGCCGCGATATCCTTCATTAAATGCATCAAGTTATAACCCAGACCCTGTCTGCGGAATTCCTTCCGGACCGCCAGATTATGCAGATGAACTTCATCAGCGACAAACCAGAAAATAATATAGGCGGCAATAAAGGTTTTTCCCGCCACTTCCGTTTTGATGCTCAGGCACTGGGCGTGATTTGTTCTTAGTTCATCCAGAAACATCCCTTCCGTCCATGGCGTCGGGAATGCCTCCTGCTCAATCGCCAGAATTTCCGGCAGATCATCTCTTTTCATCAGGTCAACACTGACGAGATACTTCGTGTTTTCAGAAGACATGCAATAATTCCATGACCGCGGCGAATACTAAAAATATCGCGCAAAAAACGGGAATCGCTCCACGGAGTTTGATGGTATTCAGGGCAACGGCAATACCCAGCATTGGTAAAAAATAATAGGCCATGGAAAGCGCGGCACTAAACGCGGCCGGCAGTTTTGGATAAATCCAGATCAGAGCGGGAATGAAAATGATTTGCAAAATAAAAAGGACGGCCGCGTAAAACAAAAATACTTTGGCCAACCCTAGATAGGTTTTTCTTTCAATGGTGCTGATATTCAGCGATTTTGCCGCCTGCAGAGCCTGGTCCGACAGGACATTGTTCGATTCCACAATTTTGACATCCATTTTTTTCACACCGATGCCGAACGGTATCGCGACCAGCACCGATAACGCGATCAGCGGATGATTGACCCCTCCCAGGGCCTGGCCTGCAAGGATGGCCAGAGACGCCGCAAACGCGGCTGCAACAGAATCATTGGGTGGAATATAAATCCCGATGGGAACACGGTCAATCCAGAACAGTTCTAAAATGGCGCCGATCATCAGCCCCGCATAAGGGTTGCCGAGAATGATACCGACAACCGGAGCGATAATAATCGGCCGGGAAATCATGGCCTGAATGAACACACGATCAAGACACAGCAGGCCTCCGGCAAAAGAGATAAGTATTATTTTTATAAACAATATCCTGATCACCTCGCTATTGTTTTACCGGGCAGTACTCCTTCAACGCGTCTCTGATATTCACCGCTTTTTCCCTGGGAACCCGTTTGAGTTCCACGACAACTCCCTCATCCTCCAGCAGTTTCAGGATGTCCTGAATTTCCGTCTCACATAAAAATACGGAAGGCGCGCAGCAGACCTTATACTCCTCATGATTGATGTTGCCGATGTTCAGTTTTTCAAAACGAAATCCCTGTTGATGAGCCTTCAGGGCGTCGGCGATATTGCTGAACAAGACGATGGTCTTTTTCCCGCCGCCTTGGGCAAAACTATAATTGGCGGCAAAATCCTCGACCGAACAGATATTGACTTCAATTTCACTGGGAACAGCCATCCGGATCACGGTCTCACAGAAAAAATCACTGGCGGAACTATCATCAACAACCATGATACACGTCGCTTTGATGAACGGCACCCAGGCTTCCAGGATTTGGCCGTGAACGAGCCTGTTGTCCACACGAACCAGAGCGATGTCGTAAGATTCCGCCAATTGATCACCCGATAGCTTTTTTACTTAAAATCTCGCTGGCCAGAGAGATATTCTTTTTCCCGTAATCCTTGATAAAACTGGCAAACTCATTGAGGGTGGTTTCCTCTTTAACGTCGGACAGCTTGAGAAGCATCGGCAGATTAACCCCGGTGACCACCTCCACCTTGCCCTCCTTCATGAATGACAGTGAAATATTTGACGGCGTGCCGCCGAACAGATCAGTCAGAATCAAAACACCCTTGCCGTGATCCAGCTTTTTTATGGCGTTTTGTATTTCCTTTTTTAAATCTTCCACACCTTTCGTCTGTTCGACACAAACGTGCATAACGTCTTTTAATTTCCCCTTGATGGATTCTGCCGCATGAATCAATTCATTTCCCAGATTCCCGTGGGTTGTAATAAGCACACCGATCATTTTAATCCCTCCCTTTGACCATACAGGCAATAGGACCGGTTTGATCTCTGTCCGGTCCAAAAGCCTGCATCAAAAACAATGGGGTAAGCTAATGGATTGCCTAATAATTGTCAAGACTTATCAAACATGATTTTGAGATATTCACGGCATCACCGTGCAAACTTATCCCACCAATATCATTGAGTTATTTCAGGCCGTTAATCGATGGACAGAATATAATATTCCACCCTCTTTAACGGGTAGAGAGATTCCATGATCCTGGTATAGCGACCCAGTTGTTCCTCGTATTTTTGTTTGAGTCCCCGCATGGAACCCGATTTGTAATCAATGATGGTAATGAGATCTTCCGACACGATCATTCTGTCCACAATGCCAAAATTGTTTTTATCGGATATCTGCTGCTCAACATAGAGCTTGCCCGGCCTGAACATGATGGCCGTGACATCGCTCCTTTGAATGAAGCGAAGCGCCGTTGCATATTCCTCATCATTCAATTCACCCGCGGGCGGGAGTTGAGCCTGATCATCAACCCTGGCAAGCCAGCGGTGAAGACGGTCTCCGCGCAAAATGCCCGCCTTGATGCAGGCGGATAAAAGCGTCGGATCAATCTCTCCATAGGCGTCCGGCTCGTCATTGTGCTTTTCCGGAAGATGGAGGACCGTCAAGCATTTCAGCTCCTTTTTTCTGTCGGATAAACGACAGATTTCTTTTTTTGTACCCCCGGGCGCGAACCGCGAAAAGGCGGCGAGTACCGCCTGGTGGACCGGCTTGTTGCTTAAGTCCGTTGTTGCCGGCAGAAATACCGTCAGCGTCTGCATGGCGCGTGTCGCGGCAACGTAGAACAAATTCGCCTGCTCCCGGCGCAACCGGGCCAAGTGCATTTCATGACTCTCAATGATGTCCCTGGCGATGTCCGATTCGCTCGCCTCCAGAAACTGGATCTCATTGCCGGAAAATTGAACATGACATTTTTCAGCTTCAAGATAAAACGGTGATGTTCTTCTTTCCTCATTCCAAAAAACAAATACATGACTGAACTGCAGGCCTTTTGTGCCATGAATGGTATCAACCTTGATATTTCCGCTATGTTCGGATTCCGGCACTTTCACGCTGAAACGGATATTGAACATTCTCTGAAGAAATCCGTCCGCATCGTCTCCGCCCCCGGTGAAATACTCCTGTGCTTCATCGAACCAGGTATCAAGAATTGCCGCGGACACTTTGCCCCTTAACAGCTCGATGGCGCCGATAACCGCCATGAATCCGAAAGGCCGGGGATACTTCGCGGCAAACTGCGCCCGAATGCCTTCAATGCCGCCGACGATGTCTTTATACAACATTGAGGCGGCCTCCGTGCGGTCAAAACGGGTCTGGTCAGCCTGCGTCAGAACGCCGGCGATAAAAAGCATGACGGCGACACCCTCATCCGTCGCGAGAAGCTGTCTTCCTTTGACCGTCGATACGCCGATGTGACTTTTTCTCAGCTCTGCTTCTATTTTCTGGATATGGTTATTGGTCAAAGTCAAAACCGCCATGTCTCCCCAGGAACAGCCATACTCACCTTTTTTCTTTTTGATGTATTCAACCATCGCGGAATAGTAATTGTCCCGGGAATGTCCCTCTTTTTCCAGTTGATGAAGATTTACTTCCGTCACACCGTCAAAAGCTCGAAGTTCCTCAGGCGGTTTCTGTGTTTCGTTTTTTTCTTTTCCCTCAAAGAGATTAGCGACCAGTTCATTAAAAAAAGAAACCAGCAGAGGCGTGCTCCGATAATTATATTCCAGCGAGCTTTCCCTGATCACGTTGTTTTCAATATAGCCGCCGATGGCCGCCTCCAGCGCCTCCCGGTCCGCGCCGCGCCAACCGTAAATCATCTGTTTCCAATCCCCTACGGCAAAAAACGTTCTTTCGCCGCGCTCGCTGCGGCCGGATAAAATCTCGTCAATCAAGGGAAGCAATATCTCGATATCGCCTTTTGAGGTATCCTGAAATTCGTCAATCAAAAGGTGCTCGGTCCGGTCGAGCCCCAGAGAAAAATAACTGCTCATGAGTTTCGGACGTTCACGCGATGCCCTGCCATCCAGCGCCAGAAGAGCTCTGCGCACATCAGAGAAATAAATCAGTCCTTTGTCATTCTTTACGGTATCAGCCGTTTCCAGATACAATTCGCAAAGAGAAGACACGGTCAGTTCTCTGAGCAGCGCCTTATTGACGGCCAGGCGCTCGGCCGCCTGCCGGTAGTCCCGGAATATCCTGTTTAAATCCGAATAGGGTTTTTCATTCCACGGGATGGATTTCCCCAGGCTTTTATAATTTTCCAGATCGGAATAAGCCGCCGCGGTTTTGGAAATAAAGTTTTCATAATCCGGGAAATAACGGATAACCCGATTGTTCACCTGAGACGTTACCCGGTCCGCCAGGCGATCAGCACTTTCGCTAAGAGTTTTAAGCCTGTTTCGCAGGATACGGTTTTCTTTCATCAGTTCTTCAAGGTCTTTGAACCTGTCGTTATTCATGAAAAGGTATTGTTCGATCGTTTGTTCCTGAGCCAGCCGGTCCCGTAACGCGTCCATATCTGTCCGTAATATTCTCGCCGCCGCGATGATCCTACCGGCTTTGCCGCTTTGCAATACACGATCGCGGAAAAGACCTTCTATCCCGCGTAAAAGTTCTATTTGTGCCTTCTCACCCGCAAGCTTCGGCGCGACCCCCTGCGCGGCATAAAGTCTGTAGAAAAAAGAGTCGATGGTAGAATAACCGACGCGGCCTGCTTCCATAATCAGCCGCAGGCGTTCCAGCAGGGTTATTCCCTCTTTTTCCGCTATCTCTTTCATAATCCGCAAACGCATTTCGGTTATGGCGGCACGCGTAAAGGTCAACGCGGCGATAAACTTCCCTCCAACCAGAATTCTTTTGAATACTTCCTGCGTGAGACGCGTCGTTTTACCCGAACCGGCAGAAGCTTTGAGAAGGACACTTTCCATCAGACATTCCTCCGCGCGGCTTTATAATAACCTTCCCGGCCGCATAAGGCCCGATACCCGCAGTATTCACAGGCCTCGGAATCATGATTGGGCCGAATATCGTCCGCGGCGATAATCAGGTCCAAACGTTCTCTGATCGCCCGCATCAACGCCCCCGCAGAAGTGATTTCTTTGGGGGGAAGTTCCATTTGCCGATCTCTTGTTGATTCTTTGAGAAAATAAAAGCGCGCGCCCTGAGCTTCACGACTGAAATACCGATATATCATCAGCTGTGCCGCCGGATGCAAGGTCCCTTTATTTTGAAAGCGCTCCAATACTGTCGTTTTTTCCGATAAATCGAACCGTCCCTGCTTTTTGGAATATTTGAAATCAATAATGTCCGTTCTTCCCGCGATTTCGGCCAGCCGGTCCACAAACCCGGTTATGTTATAAATTCCGTCAATCGTCCCGGTAAATCTCTTTTCGCACGCTATGGCATTATCGGCAAAAATGACACGGCTGCCGGATTCTTTTTCGTCCTCGTAGATCTCCCGTAGAATGATTTTCGCGTTCAGCACGAACATATTGATGCCTTCAATGCCTCTGATTTCCAGATTATCATCAGCTTTCCAGAGTTCATCGAAAAGCCCTTCCCAGCGATCGATCATTTCCTTTCTATCGGTGGACAGCCGCCGCAGGAATCCATGAATGAAATTTCCCATCTGCATGTTTATTTTCTCTTCATCGTCCATGTACGAAGGAGGCTTGATGCCCAGCATGTATTGATGGTAAAATAAAAAAGGACAGGCCAGAATCTTGGTTAAGCTGGAAAACGAGTAGGTAAACGCCTTCATCCTGTTTCTCAGGTCATCATTCAGTCTAATCGTGACATCCTTTTTAACCTGTTTCGGAGAATCCGTTTCCTGAAATACGACATCTTGAATCGGTTTCCCGAATTCCTGTGCCAGCAGACTCATGTAATAGCTCGGCGTTCTTTCCCTGATCGAGTCGTTCACACCGACGATTTTGATCTTTTCGCCCAGCGCCAGAATCTGACGGAACATCAAATCCTCATACTCAAACATCCTCCTGCGCAGTTGAGGAACATGCACCGGATTGATGAACGGCCCGTCAAAAGGCTGTGTGGGCATGATGCCGCTGTCCAGAGACAGGATCAAGCCTCTGCTGAATCTCTCCCCTGAAACATGACCGATACCGGCAACCTGAACCGGCGCCGATCTGCTTCCTGAAACACGGAATTTTTTCCTTTCAATCAGCATTTTCGCGGCGTCAGCCAGATTGCCCCCCAGACAATCCTTCCAAAAATCAAGAAGCGTGGAAAAAGATATCGCGGTTTCCAGAGCCTCGCATTCCTCACGAACGTAATGCTCCCTGTTTTGGGATAATTCCATCGCGCAGGCTATGGCAAATTTTTTAAAATCAGGCGCGCGGCCCGAGGACTGAGCTTTTTCTATTTCCGAAAGCAGTCTTCTGCCCGCAGATGTTGTCGAAAAGGGCAGCCAGACGGCAAGATTGACGGCATTGCCGAACAAGCGAAGAGACCTGTACCACAGCATCGAGGTCAGCGATTCATCCAGCAGGTAAATCATCAGTTGATCATCATCCGACTTTTCCCTTAAAAAAGCGGATACCTCCAGCGTCACCAGATCAACCACGGCGTGAAGTCCGGCAAGCGAGAGCATCTCAATGCCCGCACCGGCAGAGGGCTCGACTTTCCCGCCGAATGACAACACGAGATTTTTAGCCGAATCAAACGGCACATGATCAGATCCCGCCAGTTCATGGCCGAAAAGCGGCTTATCGATCAACAATCTCTCTTTGCTGATCTTCCGGTAAAACCGTTCCGAAATCTGCGTCATCTCCGGAAGTCCGATGAATATTTCCTTTTCGCCGGGTGTGACCTGATCAAACACCGTCAGTTCCAATTCCGGCATGAACAGATTGATTTCGGAAAGCCACTCACGAAATTCACGGGTGATGTCTAGATATTCCTCAAGTCTGCTCCATTCCTCCTCGGTAAAGCGTTCAGATCCCGATAGGGTGTCCGGCCGGACGTTATATTCCGACATTTTTACCACCAACGGCAAAACGGACGCGGCACGGCGCGCCGGATAGGGCTCATGCGGATATTTTTCCGCCATAAACCGGATAAAGTAAAGCAAACGCTCCTCGCCGGGCAGCGGCTTCAGACTTAAACTTTCGCCGATCTTTTCAGCCCTGTATGAATCAAGGTCCTCAACTTTTGGAAGAATACCGCCCATTTTTTTATGGATCAGACGCTGCACAGGATCGACGGCCCGTTCGCCGGCACAAATGATCGTCCAGCGCGAAAGATCGGGATAGTCCCCGCGCAGCAGCTCAATGATCCTTTCCGAATGTCGCGACATGTTGTCTCCAGCTGAGATTTCTTGTTCCTACTTTGCTTCAGCTTTTATTTTGTCTTTAAGATTTTTCAGGTGAAGACTATGGATAAGCGTGTAAACCTTGTCAAGACTATAATTTGTTTTCTTTGAACATTATATTGACATTGTAATTTGCCCTATTTATAATAATCAATAAAAATTTATCCGGAAGAATAAACAAATGCGCCTGTACCGTTTCATCCTTCGTTACCGTCTCATGATGATCATCCTGCTGGCCATAGCCGGCCTTGTGACGATGGCCTATTACGTTTCATGCGACACCTCGTGTTCCTATCTCCGCGGCGATATTTTGGGCATTGATCTGAAATATATCGGCATCGGCTATATGACGGTTATCATCCTTCTGGCGCTGCTCAAGCAGGCGGATCT
>CAZDYR010000051.1:0-10254 GCA_964509625.1 uncultured Smithella sp.
GTACACAGGTCGGGGCAGGCCGCTGCGGCCGGCGATATCGGTAATAATCAGGCTGTTGAGCTTGCTTCGCTGTTTGATCGCGTAAACAATAACACCCTTCCCGGCAAGTTCCTTGAGCGCGTTTACTTCTTCGTCGGCAATGGCAACACGCGAAAGATAAAACTTCGCCGGACGAAACCGCCAGAAATCCTGTCTTTCATAAACACAGCCGGAATAGTATTCTTCATCATGCTGTTCGACTGCTTTCGGCCCTTTTTGACTCATAAACCATCCAGTTTCTTCCGCAGGGTTATCCGCAAATAAGCGTATGAGAATTAAGTTTCTTTCTTCTGAAATTCATCCGGAAAACGTTCGCCCATATAATCCTGAACATATGCTCTCACATCGACGGCGTTATTGTAAGACATCGCCTGCCTGAGCAGCTCTTTTGATTCTGACAGCGTCGAATGCTGCACAATCCGCTTGATGCGGGGAATCGCGAGGTGATTCATGCTCAACTCATCGAGCTCCATGCCTAAAAGAATCAGGCAGCACAGGGGATCCCCAGCCATCTCTCCGCACATGGCCACGCGGATTTTGGCTTCGTGCGCCTGATCCACGATTTTCTTAATGAGCCGCAGAACGGCGGGATGCAAAGGTTCGTAAAGGTAGGTGACTCTTTCGTTGGAGCGGTCAATCGCCAGCGAATACTGAATCAAATCATTGGTGCCGATGCTGAAATAATCGACTTCCTTCGCCAGTTGATCGGCGATGATGGCGGCGGCGGGCACTTCGATCATCGCCCCGATCTCCATCCTCTCGGCGACCGGCACTCCCTGAGCCGCAAGCTCCTGACGGGTCTCTTCCAGAAGCCGCTTGGCTTCACGGATTTCTTCAATACTGGAAATCATCGGGAAAAGAATTTTAACGGGTCCCAGGGCGCTGACGCGCCAGATGGCCCTGAGCTGCGTTTTGAAAATGTCTATCTCTTTCAGACAGAAACGAATGGCCCGCAATCCCATTTGAGGGTTTAACTCCTTGGCCTGTTTCTGGTATTTTGTAAACTTGTCACCACCCAGGTCAAACGTGCGGATGGTTGACCATGACAGGTTTTTTTCGGTAACCACCTGGCGGTAATTGTTGAAATGATCTTCTTCCGTCGGAAGCTCATCCCGGTAGATGTACAAAAATTCCGTCCGGTAAAGCCCGATGTACTCCGCCCCGTGTACAATGGCCGAGGGAATCTCTTCGATAAATTCGATGTTGGAGCCGATCTGCACATGATAATGATCCAGCGTCACGGCGGGCAGCCTGGCATATTTAAGATAATCCTCTTTGGCGTCGTCGTAGTGGCGCTTCTTATCCTCATATCGTTTCAGCATGTCCGGATAAGGATTGACCACGACAAGACCCGATGTGCCGTCGACAATAATATCGTCTCCGGTGCGGACAAATCGGGTAATATTATCCAGGCCGACGACGGCGGGCAATTCCATGGACCGGGCCACAATCGCGGTGTGCGAGGTGCGGCCGCCGCTGTCGGTGGCAAAACCGACGATTTTATCCAGCTTCATCTGCGCTGTATCGGCCGGAGACAGATCGTGCGATACAATGACAACGCCCTCCTGTCCGACCTCCCAGACGGTTTCGTGCTTTTCCCCGGTCAGATTCCGCAGAATCCGCTGGACCACGTACTGAACGTCGCTGATGCGCCCGCTGATATAAACATCGTCCAGGCCTTCAAAGATCTGTTTGTAATGATCCAGCGTCATCCGGAGAGCCCATTCCGCATTGACACCCAGCCGGCGGATGTATTTGATCGTGCGGTTGATGAATTTTTTATCCGACAACAGCAACACATGAACGTCGATGATATAAAGCGGTTCGGTTTTTTTTGTTTTTTTGAGGTTTTCCTGAATTTCCAGAAGCTGCCGTGAGGATTCCTTCATGGCGTTCTTCAGGCGTTCAATTTCGTGGGGAATCAGCGACGCGTTGTTCAGCCGGTAAAAAGATATCTGGGCGTCCAGCGGATCAAAGCGGTAGGCTTTGCCGATCACCACGCCCGGTGAAACGCCGATTCCCTTGACAACAAAAGTTTTTTTTCCCTGATCAGCCGTCATGCTATGTTTTATTCTTCTCCGAATTTATTTTCAATCAACTCTTCGAGCTCTGCCAGTGCCTGGGACGCGTCATCACCTTCGGCCGTCACTGTTATCATACCACCCATCGGGCAGGCAAGCGTCAAAATACCCAGGATACTTTTCCCGTTGACTCTCTGCCCGTTACGTTCGATCATTATCTCCGCACGATATTTTTGGGCGGCGCGAACGAACAAAGCGGCCGCCCGCGCGTGCATACCCAATTTATTTTTCAGTTTGAATGTTTTCATGTCCCCCACGTCAATAATTCCCTCCATGAAAATATCAGAAACAGGATCACCGCACCATATAAAATAAAAATTTGCGACACACCCTTCTTGATCAAGAACCAGCAAAATAGGATCATACTCAACGCGACCGGGACCGCAATGAGTCGCGGCGTCGGGGCATGGAGCGGATAAGCGCTTTGTGAAAGCCAGGCGCCAAAACCTGCCAGAACGACAAGCGACAGCCACCTCACCCTGGCGGCAATGCGCGGTAAATCAATTCTGCGCACAAATTCAATTCCCTGTTTTCCGCGCCGGTAACCTTCAATGAAGCCCTTCAATCTCACCCAGATATGCGCGGGGGTGTATAGCGCTAAAAAAGCCAAAGGAGCCAAAATCCATCCCAGCCAGGCGACGCTCACCGCAACAATTCCCGCGCAGGGCCTGAGCGCTCCCCAGAAAAAAGTATCCCCGATAGCCGCGTAGGGCCCCATCAGGCTTTGTTTAACCATCACAACGGAAGACGCATCATCTCCGTCCGGCCGCTCTTCTTCCATGCGGATAACAGAACCCATCAGCGGCGCGGACAGATAAGGGTGCGTGTTAAACATCTGAAGATGCCGGCTCAACAGCGCCTCTGCATCCTTGTCGGTTAACTTCCGCCTGCTCAAAAGCGGAATCATTGCATACGCAAAACCGAGATTTTGCATTCTCCGGAAGTTCAGGGCGGTGTGAATGAAAAAAGATCTTAAAAAAACTTTCATTAAAGACCCTTTTTTCATGCTTCACGGCCCCAACGCATTGATCTTGTTAATTTCCCCTCAGGATGTGCCGAAGGAACTAACACAAATGGGAGTTTAAGTCAATTTATCCGGGCGATACTTCTTCAACCCGGCAGTGCCGCGTCTTGGCTTCCCGTCCACCGCGGGAAAAAACCCTCAATGAAAATAATGTAATCGATCTGATCAATAAGATTATATTTTTCTTGACAGGGGTTTTTTTTGCTGTTAAGGACACGCCGGTTTTAACGCAAACAGGCGCCTGCGGATTTTTCTTTACTTTGAGCATCGTCAGTCTTTTGCCGCAACACCTGAATATGGCGTTATTCAGATTATTTAAGGGGGTCAGACAAAATGCTTTGTGAAACAGTTAAAAAGGGAGTGGAATGCGGTTTTATGTCTAAGAAAGGCTGCGGCTTCTTCGGGGGCAGCTGCCATCCGATTATCGATAAATGCGGTGACTGCAACAAAATCTTTGAATTTGAAACAGGCAAGTATTGCAAGGTTTATCCGGATCCAAAAAGCAAATGGATGACCGGCAACTGCCCGACGGCCTCCCATGTGAAAATCGAGATCAAGGAAGCTCAAAAGATTAACCCGCTCAAAGCCTCTAAAAGAGCGAGCAAGAAATAATCATTCATGCACAAAAAAGCCGGTGATCAACCCTGCCGGCTTTTTAGCTCATCATTTTTCTAATTTGCTGTAATTCCTTCTTAATGTAAATCAACTTATCCTGCTGACTGTCTTCTGGCACGCCTTCGGCGTCGTGCAGTTTCAGGAGTTGTTTCTTGGCTCCGCTGATGGTGAAGCGCTGCTGATAAAGCAGATTGCGAATGGTCAGTAATTCTTCAACGTCCTTTTTACGGTACAGACGCTGAGCCGCTTTTGTCCGGACCGGCCTGACCGTTTTGAATTCGGTTTCCCAGTAACGAATAACATACGGTTCTACACTGAGGATCTTACTCACTTCTCCAATACGGAAATAAGTCTTTTCGGGAATTATGCTGTCCATACAATTCCTGAATTCTCACGGAGAAAAACACCGGCCCCTCCGAAAAGCCAAAATACTATCCGTTTAGAACCGGATGGAGGAAGTCTTTTGGAGATTCAGGGCCAACGGTGCAGATAAATGGAATTATTAACCGTTTAGAGATTTACGCAACACCTGGGAGGATTTGAAAGTCAAAACCCGGCGCGCGGTAATGGATATTTCATCTCCGGTCTGAGGATTACGGCCGCGTCTGGCACGCTTTTCCTTTACCATGAAATTCCCGAAACCGGAAATTTTAACCCTCTCACCCTGCGCAAGGCTGTCTTTAATGATGTCAAATACGGATTCAACGATATCCGCCGATTCCTTTTTGGAAAAACCGAGTTTTTCATAAACATTCTGAATAATATCAATCTTCGTCATTTTTTTTCCTCCGTTTTTAACGTCATGTAAACTGTTAGGCTCTTATTTTTGCACCCGTCAGCTGGACAGTGTTGTGCACAATTTTGTCGTGAATAGAATTGATTTCCGCATCCGTTAAAGTTCTATCGGGAGCCCGATAGGTAAATCGCAGTCCCAGACTCTTGGTCCCGGCATCCAGACCTTTACCAGCGTATATATCAAATATTCCCACATTTTCAAGTAAATCTTCATGTTGGCTTAAAACAATTTCGAGCATCTTTCGGGATTCCATGGCCTCGGGAATCACAAAAGCAACATCACGCTGGACTGTCGGGAATTTGGATATTTCCCTGTAAACAATTTTCCGGTTGATCTGCTTATCCAACAGATCAAGATTAATTTCAAACAGATATGCCGCAGTCTTGATATCCATTTTTTGCATGACATCCGGATGTACCTGGCCCAGATATCCTATGGGTGCCTCATGAACATGTATGGCGCAAGATTGACCGGGATGCAAGAAAGGTTCTGATATTCCGGCTTCATAACGGACCTGAGCCATTTTCAAGTCATAAAATAAATTTTCCAGACAACCTTTCAGATCGTAAAAATCAACGCCTGTTTTCGATCCCCAGAGGTCTTCGGATATCTTGCCCGTCAGAAGCCCTGCCAGGATATTCTTTTCTTCCGGTAGTTCTCCGGTTTTACGTTTAAGGAATATTCGCCCTATTTCAAATATTTTCAGGTTGAAAGACGCATTGTTAATATTTTTCTTTAATGTTTCCAGCAATCCATAGGCCAGGGTTGTGCGCATCACCGATTGCTCTTCCGTCAGGGGATTTTTAATAACGACGAAGCTGCGCCGCTGATCCTCCGGCGTCAGGCCAAGATAATCTGCTGAAGCGGGTGACGTAAAACTGTAATTAATGATCTCTGAATACCCGCTTCCAGCAAGGAGCTGGCGCGTCCTTTCCTCGAGATCGAGGCGGGAAATCGCCGCCATTTCCGTCACTGAAACAGCGGGAAGTGTCGCGGGCACGTGATCGTAGCCATACAGCCTAACCACCTCTTCAATCAGGTCAATCTCTCTTTCAATATCCACCCGATAGGTCGGCGGCGTCACAAGATATTTCCCCTTGCCGTCAGATCGAACTGTCATACCGAGACTCTTCAGGATGCGTAAAACGTCTCTGGCCTCCAGGGCTTTACCGGTGATTGCGCGGATACGATCCAGACGCAGAGGGATGTTTTCCGCCGTAATAATTTTCCGTGGGTATTCGTCGAGATAATTACTGCAGACGGACCCTCCCGAAAGATCGGCGATTAATTGCGCCGCGCGATTGAGCGCCCGGATCAAACCTTCCGGATCGATCCCCCTTTCAAAACGAAATGCGGCGTCCGTCGGCATGGCCAGCCGGCGCGAAGACCGGCGAATGGAAGACGGATTAAAATAAGCACTTTCCAGAAAGATGACCTGTGTGTCCTGTTTGACTTCCGAATTGAGTCCTCCCATGATTCCGCCAATGGCAACAGGCTTTTTACCATCGCAGATTAATACGGTGTCATCGGGAAGTACGTGGCTTTTTCCGTCAAGCGAAACAAATACTTCACCTGTTTTCGATCTGCGCACAGCAATCCGCCCCTCTTCCAGGAAGCGAAAATCGAAAGCGTGCAGCGGCTGACCCGTTTCCAGCATGACAAAGTTTGTCACATCCACAACATTATTGATCGGGCGCATTCCGGCGGCTTCGAGCCGTGTCTTCATCCAGATCGGGGAATCTCCGATTTTAACATGCTTAATCATCCGTGCGGTATAACGCGGACATAAATCCGCGTCTGCAATGGACACGGAAGAAAGAGAAGAAATATCTTCAGCGGATTCTTTGATTCTGACGGAGGGCATTCGTATTTTCCTGCCGGTCAGAGCCGCGACTTCACGGGCCGTGCCGATCATACTCAGGCAATCGGAACGATTCGGCGTAATACTGACATCCAAAACCGTGTCATCCAGATTCAGTGCTGTTTCCAGCGGAGTCCCCAATTTCAGTGAGGCCGGTAATTGCATAATGCCCGAGGCGTCATCGCCGATTTCCAGCTCCGCCTCCGAGCAAAGCATGCCGTCGGATTTCTCTCCGCGCAGCAATGTTGATTTAATGGTGTATCCACCGGGAATGACCGCCCCTATCTTTGCCAGGGGGACAATATCACCGGTCTTGATATTTTTAGCACCGCAAACAACCGGATACGTCTGTAATCCGTCCGTCACATCGCACAAAGACAGCTTGTCCGCCTGAGGATGCTTTCTGACGGATAAAATTTCAGCGACCACAACACCGGAGAAATTCGGTGCCATCGTTTTAATCTCGTCCACCTCCAGGCCGGCCATGGTCAGCCTGTCCGCTAACTCAGCCGCGGTGATGTCAATATCAATATAATCTTTAAGCCACTTAAGACTGACGAGCATGAGATGAAGCTCTCCTAGAATTGTTTAAGAAATCGAATGTCGTTTTCAAATAAAAGACGAATATCGGAGATGCCGTATTTGAGCATGGCGATTCGCTCCAGGCCAAGGCCAAAAGCAAAACCGGAATAAACTTCCGCGTCATAACCGACATTCTGAAAGACGGCGGGATCGACCATGCCGGAACCTAAAATCTCCAGCCAGCCGCTCTGTCCGCAGACACGACAGCCTTTGCCACCGCACATGACGCATCGGATATCCACTTCAGCCGACGGTTCCGTAAAGGGGAAAAAACTGGGACGAAAACGCAAGGTCGTGTCATCACCGAAAACCTTCTTTAGAAAAGCGGTCAGAATACCCTTCAGATCGGCAAAACTGACGCCCTGATCCACCAGCAGACCTTCAATCTGGTGAAACATCGGGGTATGGGAAACATCAGAATCCGGCCGGTAAACCCGCCCCGGCGACAGAATGCGCACGGGAGGTTTCACCTTCTCCATGATCCTGACCTGGACCGGCGAGGTATGAGTTCTGAGGACGGTATTTTCTTCGATGTAAAAAGTATCCTGCATATCCCTGGCGGGATGATCCTTGGGGATGTTGAGCGCTTCAAAGTTGTAATAGTCCAACTCAACTTCCGGACCTTCCACAACCGAAAAACCGAAAGAGGCGAAAATATCGCAAATTTCACGTCGGATTTGAACAACGGGGTGAATCCTGCCCGTCCTTGCTCCCCGGCCGGGCAGAGTGACATCTATTCTTTCCCTGGACAGAATTTCTTCTTTTTTGCCCAGTGTCTGCTGCTTGAGGGCCTCTTCAATTTCAGATTCCAGAAGAACTTTGACTTCATTGCAGCGTTTCCCGAACAGCGGTTTTTCTTCAACCGGCACCTGGGATATATTTCTCAACAATCCGGTCAGAAGACCCTTGCGGCCGAGATATTTGGTTCTGACAGCGAGAATGGCGTCTTCCGACCGGGCATTTTGCAGTTCGGCCAGCGCGTCTTTCTCCAGCTGTTGAATCTGAGCAATCATGCCGCCTGCTCGCCTTTAACGGTTGCCACGATTTTTGCGAAAACCTGCGGATCATTAACAGCCAGTTCGGCTAAAATTTTGCGATCCAGCATGATATTGGCTTTTTTCATGCCATCCATCAGGCGGCTGTATGAAATATTGTTCAAACGTGCGGCCGCATTAATGCGCGCTATCCAGAGCGCGCGAAATTCTCTTTTACGCCCCCTGCGGTCGCGGTAAGCATAGCTTAAGGCCTTGTTGACAGCCTCTGTAGCGGTCCGGAGCAAACGGCTGCGTGAACCAAAAAAACCTTTGGCTCTTTTTAAAATTGATCTTCTTTTTTTCCGGGCGGTAACGCCTCTTTTTATCCTGGACATTGCTTTTTACTCTCCTGTATGAATTAAAACTTATGACCTTTGTATGACCTATAGATAAGGAATCAGCCGTTTGATCGCGCTTTCATTGGCCGAATGCACCAGCGTGGATTTCCTTAAGGTTCTTTTTCTTTTCGTGGTCTTTTTTGTGAGGATGTGGCTGGCGAAGGCCTTGCTTCTTTTCACTTTGCCGCTGGCCGTAACCTTAAAGCGCTTGGCAGCCCCTCTGTGTGTCTTCATCTTTGGCATATCATCACCTCTTTTTTACTCTCATGGATTTATTTTTTTGGGGAAACAATCATGACCATGTTCCGGCCTTCGAGCCTTGGTTCCTGGTCCATCACGCATTCATCGACCAGTTCATTTTTAATCTGGTCCATCAATTTGCGGCCGATTTCGGTAAAGGCGATTTCACGCCCCCGGAACATCATCGATATTTTCACCTTGTCGTGCTGCTCTAAAAACTTTTTTACATGTTTTATTTTTACCTGCAGATCATGTGCTTCCGTTTTCGGCCTTAGGCGGATCTCCTTCACGTGAATCACGGTCTGGCTTTTTTTGGCATCATGGATTTTCTTGTTTTGCTTGTATCGATACTTGCCATAATCCATGATTTTGCAGACAGGCGGATCGGCATTGGCGGAAACTTCCACTAAATCCATACCGGCTCTTTCCGCATTGGCGATCGCCTCATCCAAGGAAATAATGCCCAGCGGCTGACCTTCTTCATTAATGACCCTGACCGTTGCCGACTTTATTTCTCTGTTGATTCTTAAATCCTTAGCTATACGGCACCTCCTCAAATGAATCTAATGACTACTTCTTCTTTTCGCACATCTCCTGCACCAGCGCGATAAACTGACCTACCGGCAGGGCGCCCAGATTCTGACCGTCACGAAACCGCGGAGCAACGGTTTGAGATTCCATTTCCTTATCCCCGATCACCAGCATATAGGGGATTTTCTGCATCTGCGCCTGGCGGATCTTATACCCCAGTTTTTCATTGTCAAAATACGTCTCGCTGCGAATGCCTGCGGCAATCAGTTGTTCCTGGACCTTCTCGGCATACGGAATATGCTTGTCGGTTACGGTCAGCAGCATGCACTGGGTCGGTGAAAGCCATACCGGCAAAGCACCGGCGTAATGTTCAATGAGCACACCCATGAATCTTTCCACGGCACCCAGGATCACCCGATGAAGCATGACGGGGCGATGCTTTTCACCGTCGGCCCCGATGTAACTCAGATCAAACCGTTCCGGCAGTGTGAAATCACATTGAATCGTCGCGCACTGCCATTTTCTCTTTAAGGCGTCTTTCAGCTTAAAATCGATTTTTGGCCCGTAAAAGGCGCCGTCGCCTTCATTCACCTCATAAGGGATGTTATTGTCTTTCAGAGCATTTTCCAGCGCGCGGGTAGCCAGTTCCCAATCCGCATCGGACCCGATGGAATGTTCAGGCCTCGTGCTTAATTCCACTTCATATTCAAAGCCGAAAACACCCATCGCGTAACTGACAAAATCGGCAATGGCGCGAATTTCGGAATTGAGCTGATCAGGTCTGCAAAGGATGTGGGCATCGTCCTGCGTAAATTGACGGACACGCAAAAGACCGTGTAAAACGCCGGTTTTCTCATGACGATGAACGGTGCCGAGCTCAAAGTAACGCAACGGCAGATCACGGTAGCTGCGGATTTTGGACTTGTAGATAAGCATGTGCGACAGACAGTTCATCGGTTTGATGCCGTAAGTCTGCTCATCGACTTCGGTAAAATACATATTTTCCCGGTAATGATCGAAGTGGCCGGATTTTTTCCACAGATCCACTTTAAGAATCTGCGGCCCCATGACCATGTCATAACCGCGTTTCAGATGCTCTTTTCGCTCCCACTC
>CAZDYR010000052.1:0-10247 GCA_964509625.1 uncultured Smithella sp.
GGTCCGACGTGAAGAGATAAGAACATTAATATTTATGTTTCTGACCCCTTACGCCTCACTCCTGACACCTGACTTTTTACTCTTCACGTCGGACCCTTCATCTGCGCCTGCGCGCAAAAGAAGTGTTTGACTTCTGGGGTAAAGCCAATATAATTATTGGCAAAAGTTATTATTCGGGTAGATTTTTTACAGTAGCCGTTCCGTGTTGATACAGCCAGTAAATTGACGTTATTGCTTAGCTTCAGGTGAGGGACGGAATCATGACGGGCAGACCGGCCAGCGATAAGAATTACACTCAGGAAATCCAGTCACTTCGTCGTCAGCTCAAAGATCTCCGGCAGTCGGAAATGAAAAGAAAGCGCGCGGAAAATGAGCTCAAGGAAAGCGAGCAGCGTCTCAAGAGCGTCATTGACGGGTCGCCCATTCCCGCTTTTGTGATCGGCATGGATCACAAAATCATCTACTGGAATAAAGCCCTCGAAGAACTCAGCAAAATCAAAGCGCAAGATGTCATCGGCACGTCCCAGCAGTGGCGGGCTTTTTACGGTAAAAAGCGTCCCTGCATGGCGGATTTGCTGGTGAGCCGTGAGAAGGAAAAAATATCCAAATGGTACACCGGCAAATACGCGAAATCCAAATTGCTGGATGAAGCTTATGAAGCCATCGATTTTTTCCCTGAATTGGGCCATCAGGGCAAATGGCTGCGCTTTACCGCCGCCGTTGTCCGGAATACGGCCGGTGAAATGATCGGCGCCATCGAGACGCTGGAAGATATTACGCGGCGCAAAAAAGCGAAGGTGGCGCTGTTAAAGGCTCACGGGGAGCTCGAAGGGCGCGTTCAGGCCCGAACGGCTGAATTGGCCCAGGCCAATGAGGCGCTTTTAGCCGAACTGCTGGAACGCCGCCGGACGCAGAAAGAACTCAAACAGACCACCGATCACTTGTCCCTGCTTCTGGAATCTCTGCCGATCATCTCCTACACCAGAAAAACGGAAGGGGATTTCGGCGTCACGTTTGTGAGCAACACCATTGAAGAGATCGCGGGCTATCCGCCGCATTGTTTTATCGAGGACGAGAATTTCTGGATGGACCATATCCATCCGGATGACCGGGAGCGCATTGCCGCCGAGCTCAAGATCGGCCTGGCGAAGGGAACGCAGCGATACAGCTACCGGTTCCGCGTGATGGACGATTCCTATCGCTGGTTTTCCGATTACTGGCGGATCGCCCGTCATCCGTCCGGCTCAGCCAGTTATATTGTCGGCGCATGGCAGGATGTGACCGAGGATAAAAGAATCCGTCAGGAAGGCGAATTACGGCTTCAGCAGATGATCCAGACGCACAAACTGACCGCGCTGGGTGAGGTGGTTGCCGGTGTCGCTCATGAGATCAACAACCCCGTCAGTTTTATTGCCTATAATGTTCCGATTCTGGAAGAAATCTGGAACACGGTCGAGACCATTCTGTCCCGATCGGGCGCCCATCACCCGGACTGGGAAAAAAGAGGCCTTTCGTATGAGGAAGTGTGCGCCAACATGCGGGAGATCATTCAGGCGTTTAAAATCGGCGCCAATCGCATCAGCCGGGTCATTACCAGTTTGAAGGAATTTTCACGGTCCGATGAAAGCGCCCGGAAAAAACAGTTTTCCGTTGCGGACGTGATTGCCGGCGCGCTGGTCATCGTGGGGGCGCAGGTCCGGCGAACCGTATCGAAAATCAATCAGGAGATTGATGACAGACTGCCTCCTGTTTCCGGACATTTCCAGAAAATCGAGCAGGTCATCGCCAATCTGCTCATTAACGCCCATCAGGCGATTCCTTCCGGACAGAAGGGCCTGATTACCATCCGGTGTCGTTACATCGAACGATTAAAAGCGGTCGTTGTGGATATTGAAGACAACGGAAAGGGGATTGAACGCAAAAACATGGATCATATCTTTGATCCCTTCTTTACGACGCGGCGGGAGCTTGACGGCACGGGCCTGGGGCTTTCCATTTCCTACGGCCTGGTGAAGGAGCATCAGGGCATCATCAGTGTTTTATCCCGTCCCGGCAAAGGCAGCCGGTTTTCCATTTACCTTCCCGTGGATGGCGCGGGCAATCTCAGCTTGTGTCCTGCGCTTTTGTGCATTGATCATAACGTGAAATATCTCAAAGAACTCAAGGCTAACTTTGTGGATGCGGTGATCTGGCGTTCAGAGCCTCAGGACAAAGTGGAGGATATTCTCAGCTTCCTCGGGGAGAATCCGGAAGTGGATATGATTGTTTCCGAGGTGCGTTTAAAGGGTTTTGACGGATGGGAGCTTGTGGAAAAAATCAAGGCGAAATATCCTTTGCTGCCGGTGATTCTCTATTGCGCGGACCGGAAAGCGCTCAAACCGCCCCCCCAGATCAAGGCCCTGCCGGATTACACTTTGCACAAACCCTTTCACATCGATAAACTCCAGAAAGTCATCCATGAATTGGGGAGACAGCAACTATGAAAATTTTAATTGTTGACGACGAAGAGGTTTCCCTGGCTTCGGTCAAACGGATTCTGAAATGGCATGGTGTGAAGAATGTCGAAATCTGCGATAACGGTAAAGAAGCGGTCAAAAGGATCTGTCAGGGAAATTTTGATATTGTCCTTCTGGATCTGCTCATGCCCGAAGTGGACGGCATGCAGGTGCTGGAATCGACAAAGCCCTTTTGTCCGCAGACGGAGTTCATTATCCTGACGGCGGTTGATGATATCCCGACAACAGTGAAGGCGATGCGTCAGGGCGCGTATGATTACCTGGTCAAGCCTGTGGACAACGAACTGCTCTTTTTATCCATTGAAAGAGCTTACGAGCGAAAAGGCCTGCTGGCGGGATTGTCCGCGAGTGCCGGTTGTGAAGCAATGGACATCCCGCCTTCGTTTGCCGATACGCTCACGCAGAGCGCGCAGATGAAAGCCCTGATTTCATACGCCCAGGTTATGGCGCGCAGCGGCAATCCGGTTCTGATTACCGGCGAATCGGGAACGGGAAAGGAGCTGATGGCGCGCGGTATTCACCGGGCGGGCCCCGCGCCTGCCGGGCCCTTTGTGGCGGTCAATGTTTCCGCCATACCCGCCACCATGTTTGAAAGTCAGTTTTTCGGACATGCCAGGGGCGCGTTCACCGGCGCCGAGGGAAACCATGCCGGTTTTTTTGAACAGGCGGACGGCGGCACGCTGTTTTTGGATGAGATCGGAGAATTACCGATCGGTCTGCAATCCAAACTTCTTCGGGTTTTGGAGGATAAAACATTGACGCCGCTGGGAGCGAGCCATCCGATACGCGTGGATGTGCGGCTTGTTTCGGCAACCAACACGGAACTGGACCGCGCCTGCCGGGAGGGCAAATTCCGCGTTGATCTCCTGTATCGGCTGAAGTCCGCTTACATTTGCCTGCCGCCGCTCCGGGAAAGAAGAAACGACATCCCGCTGCTGGCAGGCGCTTTTTTGCAAAAAGCCTGTTTGCGACATAAAAAAAATATTTCGGGATTCAGCCCCGAGGCCATGAATCTGCTCGCGCGCAGGGAATACCCCGGGAATATCCGCGAACTTTCGCAGATTGTTGAAAATGCCGTCCTGCTGGCTGAAGGCCCGGTAGTTTTACCCGCCCATCTGGGTGCTGAGCCGGCCGCGGATCATCAGCCGTCTTTGTCAAGCCGCAGCCTTTGCACATTGAAAGAGAACGACATCGCGCAGGTCATGTTCGTCTTAAATTCCACCGGCGGCAACCGCACAGAGGCCGCGCGAATTCTCGGGATTACACTGCGGCAGCTGCAGCGTAAGCTGGCGGAGAAAAAATGAGCCGTCCTTTTTTATCGCTTTTGACCGTCTGCATTCTTTTATCCTCCTGCGCGGGGCCGGGACACTATATACCGCCATCCGGCCGGGGCCCCGTTGTCCTCATGTTTTCCGGCAAAACCGGTCCGGGTCTATATGAAGAATTTGCCCGGCGTCTTGCCGGTTCGGGATACACGGTCCTGCTTTATGACGGCAACGATTTTCCCGTCAATCAGACGGAACTCTGTCAGTCAAAAATCCGGGCCATCATCAGGCATGACGTCCCGTTATCCGCCGCTTTGCCGGGTAAGGCCGCCGTGATCGGCTATTCACTGGGAGGCGCCGTGGCGCTGGCCTGCGCCGCCGGAATGAAAGAGGACATTGCCGGCGTGATTGCCTATTATCCGGCCACAAGCGTGATTGCGGATCATGACGCCTGCGTGGAAAGATTGAATGTGCCGGTCAGAGTCCTGCAGGGAGAAGAAGACCGCTATTTTAACTGCTGCACGATTGAGGCCATCAGGCAAATAAGCGCAAAAGCCGTCGGACAGGGCCGGGAGGTGGAGCTTTTTGTTTATCCCCGGGCGGGACACGGATTCAATCTGGGGCCGATGAAAAACAAGGAACTGGATGAGGATTCATGGTCCAAAACGCTGGAGGTATTGAAAAAGTATCTGCCCGGGGAATCGCTGCTTTAAATGCTTTATGGATAAGGACCGCGGAAGGGAAGGCAGGGGAGCCTTTTGCTCACGCTGCATTGATCTCGACCCGGTTTCGTCCCGTTTCTTTACCCCGGTAAAGCGCCTCGTCGGCCCGCTGAATGATCGCGTTGAAATCCGGATCCTTCTCAAGCAGCTGGGCGATGCCGATGGTGGCGGTGATCCTGATGGTGACTACGCCCGTTTCTATTTCGGTTGCGGCCAGCGCTTCCAGAAGCCGGTTGCCGATCATGGCCGCCTGATCAATGGTGGTTTGGGGAAGCAGGATAATGAATTCCTCCCCTCCCAGACGACCGACAATATCCATCGACCGCAGTTTGTCTTTCAACAGGTTTGCCGTCCGGCGCAGTACTTCGTCACCGGCTCCGTGACCATAAGAGTCGTTGATTTTTTTAAAGTGGTCAAGATCGACTATGCAAACGGATAAAGGCGTATCGGCTCGTCTGGCCCTTTCGATTTCGTGCGTGAAGAGCATTTCGTACTCACGGCGGTTATAGAGTCCCGTTAAGGGATCCGTTGCGGCCATTTCCGTGAGTTTGAGTTCCAGCGCGCGGCGGCGGTCAATTTCCAGCGCCAGCTCCTGATTGATTTCTTCCGTTTGCGACAGAAGGGCAAATTGCTTTCGCTGCGAAACGCCGAGCCGCATGGCTGTTGCGGCCCCCAGGACAAACGGCAGCATAAGCACAAAAAACAATCCGATGAGGTTGGCTTTGGAAGATCCCATGGCCCACCGGGTTGCCAGCGTGATCAAAACACCGTAAAGACCGCCCAGGAAGGCCAGACTGAATCGTATGGGAATGAACATCATCAGGGCAACGATTTGTATCATGATGACCCCGACAATCCATTGGACGATATCAGGACGAAAATGAAACAGCAGCATGAATCCGGTGAATCCGGCAATGACGATGGCCGTAATGATGTAACTGATTTTAAAAAAGTCGGTTTCGGATTTTATATGAATCGCCACCAGCAGTAAGGTCAGCGCGATGACCATGCGATAGGACAGCAGATAAAAAAACGGTCGGGTAGCGCCAAGGGCCTCAAGGTCGGGCACGGCGAAAAGCAAAAGCAGAATCGCCCAGACGATCAGGACGATCCGCAACTGCCGGTTGATCATGTGCTGGAAATATTTTTGATAGGCCAGCTCCGTATCCCGATTTTTAAATTCGGCCAGCCATTTTGATATTTTGTATTCTTTAGAGGAGGTTGTCATTATAACCGGCTTTAAAGAGTGTTGATTATTCCTGTGTTTTTGGGGAATATTCAACCTTCCCCCTCATTTGTGATCTATATCGGCTGTTTGGAAAAATTCCTTAACCGGAAGGAGTGCTTTTTTTAAAAAGAGATATTAAAAAATTCACGTGCATCAATATTGACACACGCCATGGATTTTGTGATGAACGAGGGGTTGGCAGGAAATATTCGGAATGTCGGTTGGTGTTGACCGCAGATGATGAATACGATAGCATGGGCCAATGCCGTCGCCTGCGGACGGGCGTTAGATTCCCCGGGCCCGCTGCGAGGCGGTTGATTCATGATATCAACGCATGGAAATTTATCTCACGAGGTGAAGATTGGCGTCTTCTCAAATGCCTGCGGCTGAACCCCTGAAACGTAAGTTCCGCCCCCGCGGCGTGCACCGATGGATCCCTCTTCTGGCAACCCTGCAAAATTATCAGCGCGGCTGGGCTGTGCGTGATATTATCGCGGGAATGGTCCTGACGGCGATTCTTGTGCCTGTCGGTATGGGTTACGCCCAGGCGGCGGGTTTGCCCGCCATTTACGGTCTGTATGCCACCATCGTACCGCTCATCGCTTATGCCGTCTTCGGGCCAAGCCGTATTCTGGTTCTGGGGCCCGACTCCGCTCTGGCCGGCCTCATTGCGGCAACTATTCTGCCGCTGGCCGCGGGAAACGCGGATAAAGCGATTGCGCTCGCCTCCATGCTGGCGGTTTTATCGGGAGCCTTGTGTATCGGGGCGGGGTTGGCCAGATTCGGCTTTATCACCGATCTTCTCTCGAAGCCCATCCGCTACGGCTATTTGAACGGGATCGCGCTCACCGTCCTGATCGGCCAAATGCCGAAAGTTCTCGGTTTCTCCGCGAACCAAAGCAGTTTTCTCAAGGAAATGAACGGTCTCATCCAGGGTATCGCTAACGGGCAGATTAACTGGACGGCTTTTGCCATCGGTCTGTCCTGCCTGATGGTGATTTTCGGATTCCGGCGCTGGGCACCCAAAATACCGGGCATCCTGATCGCGGTGGCCGGTGCAACAATTCTTGTTTCCTGTCTGAATTTGTCCGTTATTGCCGGGATATCTGTGACAGGCCCGCTGCCTCAGGGGTTGCCCCAATTCCGGATTCCATCCGTCTCCTGGGCAGAGTTCGGCGGTTTGTTCGCGGCCGCCGCCGCGATCGCGCTCGTGTCGTTTGCCGACATGAGCACGCTTTCCCGCACGTTTGCTCATCGAACAGGCGACGACGTTGACAGTAATCAGGAAGTCATTGCCCTGGGCGCGGCCAACATTGCCGCCGGGATGTTTCAGGGATTTCCCGTCACCAGCAGCGCGTCGCGCACGCCGGTCGCCGAATCAGCCGGCGCCAGGACACAGATGGCCGGTGTGGCGGGCGCACTGTGCATCGCGCTTTTACTCATCTTTGCGCCCCGGCTGCTTACAAACCTGCCCCAGGCGGCGCTGGGCGCCATTGTGATTGCCGCCTGCGTCAGTCTGGTTGAAGTTCGAGGCGTTTGGCGCCTTTACAAACTCAGACGTGAAGAATTTGTGCTGTCGATGGTGTGCTTTCTCGGCGTGGTGCTTTTGGGTGTGATCCAGGGTATTTTTATCGCCGTCGGTCTGGCGCTGATCGCTTTTATCTGGCGCGCGTGGCAGCCGTATGACGCTGTATTAGGCCACGTGGACGGTCTGAAAAGCTATCACGATATTTCCCGTTATCCCGAGGCCAAATGTATTGAGGGTCTGGTGCTCTTCCGCTGGGATGCCCCGCTTTTTTTTGCCAACGCGGAATTATTTCGTGACAAGGTGTTGCGCGCGGTAGCTCACGCACCCACCCCGACCCGCTGGGTGGTCGTCGCGGCTGAACCGATTACGGATGTGGATGTCACAGCCGCTGATGTGCTGGCCGATCTGGATAGCGCACTCCATGAGGCCGGAATGGATTTGCTTTTCGCGGAGATGAAAGATCCGGTGAAAGACCGATTAAAACGGTACGGTTTATTTGGCCGGTTGGGCGTGGAGAGCTTTTTCCCGACGATCGAACAGGCCGTTGAACATTATCTGAACGAGCAAGGGTGCGCGCGGCCGCAATCGAATAATGAAAAATCACCGTGATGGAATGATATCTGCCAATTTAAGCCCGCATCAGAGGTGATTGATCGTCGGATTCCGGCCGATATTTCAAAGGCTGATCTTTTTTTTAAGCATTTTCACAAAGGGGCCTTCTTCGCGCCAGGCATGGCAGGTATTGACAAGAAACTTAAAGACCATTTTGGCCTGGGCGGAATTAAAATCAGACGGTTTCCGCGATTGGTGTGCCGCAAAGCCCTGAAAGACTGCCGGGGCCATTGCCTGGAGAAGCTCCACCAAATGGGCGCAGCCCTTGTTTCCTCCGGCTATATTCTTTACTTTTAGCGTAAAACCTTTGGTAATGCTCAATCCTTTGATGGGGGCGAGGCAATCGATCGTTTCCCGGCACACGTCCCGGGGGACGGAGATCAGGTCAACATCAATATCTTCAATCAGCAGGCTGGAACAATTGACCAGAAGCCTTATGGCCATATGATGGATGACGCCGGCCGGAAACGTTTCACCTGTGACCACATATGAATCCTGGAAACGATCGTCCCGCAGGACACCTTCCACAATGATTCTTTGCCCGTCATAATGGTAGGTTGTTACTTCAATGTTGCGTGTATGCAGCTTATTGCCTCTTGCCTGCCGGATGTTTTGCATGTGATTCTCCTGCATGTTTGTTGAAAGGATAAAATATTATAACTCCTTGAGGAGTCTGTTCTCCGGGAGGTTTTCAACGGCTTTGTCGAACATGTCCAGGGATGCCGACAGGGCGGCAAACTCCGGAACATGGGCAAAGGGCATGTCATTCAGGCCTCTTTTTTCCAGCGCGTCGATGACATACTGAATCGTCAGAATATGGATGTCACGGGCCGGTTGATACCCGTGGTCGCCGTTTCCTTCGATTTCCGTTGTGGTGAGGATATTGCTTTTAACCAGACTGAAAAGGATTTCGTTGACAAACCGGATGGGAATTTCCAGCCGGTTGGATATCTCCCGGGCCGTCGGCGGTTTTTCCCCCCGCGTGAAGTTTTGAATCAGATGATGCGTTATTTGAAGAGACAGCAAGGTTCTCATGCGATGGCTTGCCTGCAGAGCGTCTGGTTCAAATTCATACGTTTCGACATTCTGGTAGGCAAAGGAAAGCTCCGCTCCGTATAAAACAATCAGCCAGCTCAACTGCAGCCAGGCCAGAAAAAGCGGCAGCGCGGCAAAACTTCCATAGATGGCGTTGTACTGCACAACCCCGACCTGAAAAGTGATGTAGACCCATTGAACGATTTGAAAGATTGTGCCCGCAATGATCCCCGCGAGCAGACCCGACGAAAATTTTACTTTCGTGTTGGGCATGAAAATATAGAGGAAAGTGAACAGACCCCACATGAGGGTGTAGGGCATCAGCTTCAGCAGGAACAGGATGATGGGGCTCATGCTTCCCAGGACAGTGAACTGATCCATGATCAGACCCACCTGCGTGGTGACGAAGACGTTGACGCTGCCGGACAGAATCAGGATCACGGGGCAAACCAGCATGAGCGACAGATAGTCTCCGAACATCCGGCCCAGGGTGCGCTTTTCCTTGACCCCCCAGATGTCATTGAAAGAGTATTCAATCTGCCCCAGCACTTTAAGCACCGCCCAGAAAAGGACGACGACGCCGACACCGGCAATCAGGCCGCCCTTTGTGTTGGCAAGAAGGGAATGGGAAAACTGGACGACGTTGGCCAGAATATCTTCGTGACCGGACAGCTTTTCTTTAAGCTGGTCTTCAAGTAGTTTCTCCAGGCCGAAACCCTTGGCGATGCCGAAGGCCATTGCCGCGACGGGAACTACCGAGACCAGCGAATAAAAGGTGAGAGCCGACGCGCGCAACTGGCATTTGTCTTCGTCGAATCCCCGAATGGAAAGGAGCAGCACTCTTACCAGTTTCAGGAAGAAGGATTTTCCCGGCGAAAGATTATTGCTGCGGATCCGCCAGATATCCTGCCGGATGAAATTTGTCATCTTTTGAAGACGCCCACCACGGTTGTCCATAGTCCCCCTGGCTTACAGAATAAAATATTACGACTGTTAAAAGGTACAGACATCGTTGCTCCGGAATCAGCCACCCTGCCGCAAGCTGCGGTGAATCAATACTCGTTTTGCATGAGCGGGATTGAACCAATTGTCTGTTGTGACCGTGTTTGAGTATAGAAAGAAGGGGATTGCATGTCAATAAAAAACATCATTTCCATTTGATTTAATTATGATTTGCGGCGGATCATTGGGTGTATTTTAATCATATTATCCCCTGTCTCCGGATAAGTCTTGACCGCCGGTCATGAGAAGAGTAAAATAATCAGCAAATGTGCGGGAAACACATGGGGGAAATACATTCAGGAGGCTAGAGAGATGGCAAAATATCTCTACAATCAGGAG
>CAZDYR010000053.1:0-10209 GCA_964509625.1 uncultured Smithella sp.
GCGACGCGGCCACCATGAACATGGGCTTAACTGCGGAAAAACTCCAGAAAATGTATAACATTTCGCGTGAAGCGCAGGATGAGTTCTCTTTCCGCAGCCAGCAGCGCACTCAGCAAGCCATTAAATCCGGTTTCTGCGCTCAGGACATTATGCCGATTTCGGTTCCGCAGGGAAAGAAACCTCCCATCGAGTTCAAAGTGGATGAATTCCCCCGGGCCGAAACAACCATGGAAGGCCTGCAGAAACTTCCGCCCGCGTTCATTAAAGATGGAACCGTCACCGCCGGTAACTCCTCCGGCCGCAACGACGGCGCCGCTTTCGTCCTGATGATGACCAAAGAAAAAGCCCTGCAGCTGGGCTACAAGCCCTGGGCCAAGTGGCTGGCAGGCGGTGACCATGGTGTCGATCCTACGATCATGGGTATTGCTCCCGCCTATGCGGTGCCGAAGGCCCTGAAAATGGCCGGCCTGAAGATGAGCCAGATGGACGTTATGGAGTGCAATGAAGCCTTCGCCGTGCAGAACCTGGCGGTGGCCGCGGAACTCGAAAAACAGACAGGTGAAAAGGTTGATTGGGAAAAATGGAACCCCAACGGCGGCGCGATCTCTTACGGTCATCCCAACGGCGCGTCCGGTTCCCGTATCTGCATCTTCACCATGCGCCAGTTGCAGAAGACAGGCGGCAAGTACGGTTGCTTCAGCTCCTGCTGCGGCGGTGGTCTGGGTGTAGCTTGTGTGATCGAAAACCTGATGGTGTAGTCCATTGAGCGTAGTTTAAAATATCAATTCTGATTTCAAATGCCGCCAGGTTAGATCTAGCCTGGCGGCATTTTGCTTATCAGGCAAGTTTATCGCGGATTGCCGCAATCATAGAATCGAGGAAAAAATATGGCCGAAAAATTTATCAGCGACCGCAATTTGAAGTTTTTGATGTATGAAGTAAACGATATAGAATCGTTGCTCAAATATCCCCGTTATGCCGATCACAGCAAAGAAGTGTTCGATATGATCCTGGATACGGCGATGAAACTGGGCAAGGATATTTACAAACCCCTGTTTGAAGAAATGGACCGCAAGGGGCCTGAATATGTGAATGGAGAGGTGAAAGTCCATCCCAAGGTCCGCGAGATTCTGCGGGGAGCGGGAGAAGGCGGCTGGATCGCCGCTCCGTTTTCCTACGAATTGGGCGGACAGCAGATGCCTTTTACCGTCGGTGTCATGCTGCCGACGGCGATTTTCGGCGCGGCCAACTACTCCGCCGTTGCCTTTCAAGGCCTGACGCATGGAGCCGCAGGGCTGATCGTGTCCTACGGAACCCAGGAAATGAAAGACATGTATCTGCCGAAGATGATCGCCGGCGAGTGGCAGGGTACGATGGCGCTTACCGAACCGCAGGCGGGCAGCTCGCTTACCGATCTGACCACCACGGGAACACCGACGGATAAGGGCTACTACCTGATGAAAGGCCAGAAGCTCTTCATCTCCGCAGGCGACCATGACGGCTGCGACAATGTCATTCATCTGGCACTGGGCAGAATTAAAGACGCGCCTGCCGGCATCAAGGGAATTTCGCTGTTTATCATTCCCAAAAAGCGCATCAAGGATGACGGATCGCTCGAGCCGAATGATGTCAACTGCGCGGGCATTTATCATAAGTTGGGCTATCGCGGCACGCCCATTACCCAGCTTGCTTTCGGCGAAAACGAGGACTGCCGCGGCTGGCTGGTCGGCGAAGCCAACAAGGGCCTGGGCTATATGTTCCAGATGATGAATGGCGCCCGCATCGACGTGGGTCTGGCGGCGGCCGTGATTTCTTCCGCCGCCTATTATGCGTCGCTCGAATACGCCAAGGAAAGACCCCAGGGACGCAAACTTTCATCAAAGGATCCGCTGGCACCCCAGGTGCCCATCATTGAGCATCCGGACATTAAACGCATGCTGCTTTTCCAGAAATCGATTGTGGAAGGGTCCCTGTCCTTACTGTTCCAGTGCGGCATTTACGAGGACCTGGATCATGTCACCGAAGGTGAAGAAAAAGAAAATTACAATCTGCTCCTGGAGCTCCTGACTCCGGTCGCCAAAACCTATCCGGCGGAAATGGGGATTCTGTCCTGCTCAACCGGCCTGCAGATTCTGGGCGGCTATGGCTTCTGCGAAGAGTTCCCGCTGGAGCAGCTTTACCGCGACATCCGCATTCACCCGATTCACGAAGGCACCACCGGCATTCAGGGGCAGGATTTGCTCGGCCGCAAGATGATGATGAAAAAAGGCAAGGCTGCCCAGTTGTATCTGGCCGAAGTGCGCAAAGCCGTCAAAGAAGCGGAAGAAATAGCCGACCTGAAGCCTTTCGCGGAAAAACTGACTCAGGCTGTGGCGCTTCTGGAAAAAGTGACGGCACATCAGTTTGGCATTGCCGCCAAGCAGGGACCGGAAATGTTCCTGGCCGACGCCACGGTCTATCTGGAATTCTTCGGCATCATCGCGATTGGCTGGCAGTGGCTCAGGCAGGCCACGGTGGCGACTAAAGCGCTGGCTAAAGGTCCGGCGGATAACGATGCAAACTTTTATCAGGGCAAGCTTTCCGCCTTCCGCTATTTCTTCGGATACGAACTGCCGAAGATCAACGGTTTATCCGAACGCCTGCTCAATAACGACGGCCTTACCGTAACGATGAAAAACGAGTATTTCGAGGATTAACCCGAGTTATCAGCACAGACAGATCGCAGGATCTGTCTGTGCTGTATATCTTAATATGATTAAGCTTTTAAGAATTCATCCATGCCGGCTGGAAGACTTCCTTGTTTACCGGGAAAAACATTCAGCCGGTGATTCAGGGATTATCGGGCGGCGGAAGCGATAAATTGCGCTTGACAGCTTGAAATAATTGCGTTAAACAGCCAGACCTTAATTAAAAAGAAGTTCAGGAGGATATACTTTTGGCAACACATAAATCAGCAGAAAAACGAGATCGTCAAAGCAAAGTCCGCCGGGAGCGCAACGTGGCCGCCAAGTCCGCGATCAAAACCCGCGTTAAAGCGGTCCTATCGGCCGTTGACGACAAAAACAAAGATAAATCGGTCAGCGCCCTGAAAGAAACCGTTCCGGCTTTGGCCAAAGCCGCTTCAAAAGGGTTGATTCACAAGAAAAATGCTTCCCGCAAAATTTCGCGTTTAACCAAAAAAGTTAACGCCCTTCAGGTATAATTCTTAAAAGCGCGGTCTCGCCGGAAGCGAGGCCGCGCTTTTAGTCTGCAGCACCTTCCAAAACAAACATCATTTAAAGGGCTTTTCGCCTACAGCCTTGAAAAAAGTATAGCAAAACACACCGTTCTCCTCGGCCGTTCTATAAAGGTCTTTGATCCCCTGATCGAAAACATCCTGCTCAATAAGTCCTGATTGAAGCGCCGAATCGCGCACGCCTTCAATCATGGCCGTGAATGTCTTTTTCGTGAAGCCCTCCACAAGGTCCGGTCTGCCGGAATCGACATAAACCATCCGCGGAGAGACGCAAATCGGGTTGAAACCCGCCCTGCAGAGAAGAGGGTAAAGTTCCCGTCCGATCATGGCATTGCCCCCTGCCCGGCGCTGCAGCTCAACCTGACATTGAATCGCCTTATGCGCAGCGCGGCTGTCCGGAAAGAAATAAGCCGATCCGTGATCTCCCTCTATGGCGGTGAGGGTTCCTCCCTTTTTAAGGACGCGCTTCAATGCCAGAAGCGCCTCTTCGGGATGTGAAAGGTGTTCAAGCACGAAACAGATAAAAATATGGTCGAACGAATCTGCCGCGAAGGGCAGGTTAAAGATATCCGCCTGCTGGAATTGCACATTCGCCAGGCCCGCTTCCGTGGCTTTTTGCTTTGCTTCGGCAATGGAGATCTCCGAAATGTCGATGGATGTGATCAAAGCCTGAGGACTGTTTTTAGCCAGGGTGACGGTTTGCGCGGCCACGCCGCAACCCGCTTCGAGAACACGGCTACCCGCCGGATACGCCGTGTCGGCATGCAACAGTTCTACAAGTGTTGTAGCCTGATCCTGCAATCGTCTATTTTCTCTTGATTGATAGCCGTGGACATAATGACGTTTCATAATTGATTCCGAATATTTCAATTCCGCTAAAACCGACGGGCGCAAGAGACAACGCAGGTTTGTTTACTGTTTTTTGCCAATCAAATCAATGACGGTAATTTCCGGCGGAGCGAAGACGCGCACAGGCGGTCCCCAGGTTCCGGTCCCGCGGCTCACGTAAAGTCGCTGGTCATCTGTCAGTTGGTGCAAACCGTAATTTCTGGGGAAATAAAGGCGGGTGACCAGGCCGAATGGGAAGAGCTGCCCGCCGTGAGTGTGCCCCGAAAGCTGCAGTGAAAAACGGGCGGTCGGATCGATATACGGCTGGTGTTTCAACAGCAGAACAAACGCCTGCCGCTTTTCGGCCAGCGCTTTTTGAAAGGCGGTGCTTTCGGGTGTTTGCCCCGGTCTGCGGCCCGTGATGTCGTCTTCGCCGAAGATCATGATTCCCGCCGTTTGCGTGACATCGTCCCGCAAAAGCTTGAATCCGGCGGCTTTGGTAAATTCGACGGATCGCCTTAATCCCGCATAGTATTCGTGATTGCCCAGGACGGCAAATTTGCCGTAAGGCGCTTGTATGGCGGCAAAGCGCGACGCATCCTCCATGATATTGTCCAGCTCGCCGTCCAGCAGATCACCTGTGGAAACAAGAATGTCTGGCCGAACCTCGCGGATGCTTTCCAAGATCGGGTTTAACCGGCTGTTCCGGATGATGATACCCACATGCACATCGGAGATCTGGACAATACGAAGTTTTCCGTCTCCGGGAAGGGGATGTTCTGTGCGGATCTGGAGGGTTTTAACGCGAATCTTTTGCGCGTCGAAGTAACCGTAAATGACCAGACCGGCCGCCAGAAATACCGACAGGGCGAATGTGGCAGTCTTGAGCGCGAGGGTGCCGGTTCCCGGAACGAACAGCTTGTGTATGACCCGGACCAGTTCCATCGACACGCTTATAAAGAAAAACAGAAAGACAAACGCCATCCAGACGTACCCGATACAGGCCGCCATCCGCGCCAGGTGCTCCCAGCGCAGCGATTCCAGGATTCTTACCAGAATCGGTGCAATAATCAGCAGAATAATGATTGTCAGGAACAAGCCCTGCCATAAACCGGAAAAGTGAAGAACGCTTCGGGCTCTGAAAAAGAAATAAAAATTGATGCCTCCATAGAGGCACAGAAAGGTAAGCAGAAATAGAATCATTGATATTCCCATAGTTATACCGGCTATCTGCGGACGCTAATGGAAAATGAGAGGAAAGTCAATCCCCAAGCAGCCGCAGATTTAATGTTGACAAGTAAAACCCCTTAATATAGATACTTCATCTCTTTATGGAAGCCGATGTAGCTCAGCCGGTAGAGCAACTGATTCGTAATCAGTAGGTCGCCAGTTCAACTCTGGCCATCGGCTCCAGAAAAGTCAAGTATTTGGATATAACCAATCCCTCCGTTTTTTTGTTGTAAACATTGCATGTCTCTTCTCTATTGCTGGATATCTTTGTCTGTCGCCTGAAGTTCAGCGGGTGTTGACGGAATGGATGGCAATGATATTCAAGTGAAGTCTGCCCTGGACGACGTGCCGGACGGATTTATTTTCTGATGACCGTCAAGGCTGCCCAGCCTTTGTTGATCATGACTGAGAACCTGGATAAAACATATGAAAGAATTAATACAAAGATAAAGTAAACAAAGAACGAAATGTAAAGGGGGTCTCTGAAAAGAATAAAATCGTATTTAACCATGAAAGGATAATGAAGCAGAAATATTTCATACGAATAATTGCCCAGGAACTCTAAAAACCTGCTCTGATAATTCATCTTTTCCCAAATCATCAGAAGCAGGATGGCGGGAATGATGAAAAACAAGGGTCTCAGCATGATGATGATCTTATTCAAAGGAATCAAAGAATCCCATTTGAAAAAAACAAATAATGATACCAAAACAGGAATCCAAAGGATGGTTTGATGCTTAACGTTTCTTTTCAGGAAAGAAACAATCACGGAATGATATTTCCCGAAAATAACACCAGCCGGGAATACAATCGTGTAGAAGGTCCATATCCCATGGTAATTTCTGATCGGTGTCATGTAGATGATAGCCGATAATAAAGCACATAAAGCAAACAGGATGATCAATTTGATGTTTTCACTGAAAGGCAGTTTGGTCGTGACCCAAAAAATAAAATATAAGACCATGATCAATTCGACGAACCATGCCGGCGAATTCACGCTGCGGAAGGCGTCGGCTACATGGCCGCCCAGAAAATTGAAAAATATTTCCGGGAGTGAATGTTTCACGTTGATGAGGAAATAGTCGAGCACGATAAACAGGATCAGCGTGATCCAGAGCGAGGGGTATAATTTCAATATTCGATTTTTCCAGAAGGCCTGACGGTCGGTATTTAACCGGTGCTTCTGGTAAAGACCATAACCGGCAATAAAAATAAACAGAATCACTCCCTGCCAAAACGCACCCAAATTAAACGTTTGTTGATCCAAGCAGATCGTAAAGAAATGACCGAAAACAATAAATAGAATGGCTATCCCTTTCAGGGAGGTCGACGTTTGCCGGTCAAAATATCTGTTTTCAGTTTTTTTTAAAGTCGCGAGAATAAGGACAAGAAGAACACCGAAGATAATACCGAATGTCAGACCCGGGTTTACCAAGTGTATTTTGAAGTTGCTGTAGGTTACAAAATAATCCATACGCGGGTAACAATAATATTATTTTCGACAGTTTAACAATGTTGGAAGGCTATAAAGCATTTTATCGTTCAGGTCAACCATTTTGATAATTTGAAAAGAAAATCCCCGGGTGAATGCGCACGCCCGTTCTTTCCTGCCGCTTAAAGAACTGCACAGAATTTTCCTTTTGCAAGGCTTGATGATGAGGCCGTTTCACCGGCTTGAATGCTTAGAACCTCGAACCAAACACGCGCTGTTGATCAAATTTCTTTTATAAAATATTATATTTACAAATAACCCTCCAGAAAAATAACCTTGACTCATTAATTGGCCTGTGTTTAATTTTAATGCGCTTATGAGGCCGGTTCTGGTTGTTTATCGTTGTGTCTCTGCCTGATTTGTAAACAGGTTTATAGGTTAGGGCCATGGACAACAATATGCGCGATGATTTGCTGATTAGGAACCCCGAAGCAGTGGATATCCTCAGCGCACGAACACCGGATCTCGTATTGCAGCGCTTAACACTGTCAAAAAATGCCGACAATCAAAGGATGGTTAAAGATGAGTGACAGCTCCGAGCTTGCTGAACTTCAAGATATTCTCAGATTGGAAAAGGGCTTGCAGGATGTGACCAATTGCATCAACGCGGCACAGAATATCAGGCAGATACTGATCGATGCCCGGCCCCTGATCATGGATCTGTTTCAGGTTGAGGCGGCGCATATTTATGTTGTGAACAACAGAAACAAAAGAGAAATATTGACCTTGGTTTTATCGGGGGATCAGACCAAAGAAAGAAAAACGGCTGTCAGTAATGAAACCATTCCCGGCTATGTGACCAACACGGGTAGAATGATCAACATTTCTGATTTCAGCAATAACTTGCAAATCAATCAATATTCGGATCTCCTTCTTGAATCGGGCAAGGACTCCAGATTCGGTGTTAATGTCAAACAGATTCTGGCCATGCCGATCGCTTACGGCGGAGAAATTCTGGGTGCCATTGAGATCATCAACAAGAGACGCGGCGATGGGCCCTTTATGGATGAAGAACCGGTGCTTCTGCAGGAAATCACGGAGGTGCTGGGCGTTGCTATTTATAATCAGCAACGGATGGACCCCAAAGCAAAGAAAACAAAGTTCGGTTATCTCGTTACCAACGGGTTGATTACGGAAGAAGATCTGAATCGGGCAAAAGAAGAATCAAAAGAAAAGAAAGAGCCCCTTGAAGATATTTTGATGAAGCAATACAGAATAAGTAAAAATGACATTGGTCAGTCCCTGGAATATTTTTATCAGTGTAATTTTGTCTCGTTTGATCCGAACACGCCCATTCCCGGCGACCTCCTTAAAAATCTGAAGAAGGAATATTTAATGCGGGAAGTCTGGGTTCCCCTGGAGAGAAACGACAAAGTGATTCGTATTATTGTTGATGATCCGCAGAATATTCTCAAACGCGACGCGATGGAAAACCTGTTAAAAACAAAATCGATAAAATACGACATAGCCCTTAAGGACGACATTCTAAAATATATTGAATTCTTCTATCGGGAAAATACTGAAGAGGCTTCCTTTACGGATCTGCTGGGAAAGCTTGAAACAAGTGACAGCATGCTGGAGGATGAAAGTGAAGATTCGGTAAGGGATTCCGACAGTGCGATTATCCAGCTGGTTAACAAGATTATTAATGACGCTTTTGTCCGCAGAGCGTCCGATATTCACATTGAACCCGATATCATCGATAAGAATGTGCTGGTGCGCTACAGAATTGACGGGGATTGCGCGCTTTATCAGACGTTGCCCTACAGTTATCGTGCCGCTATTATCTCCAGAATCAAAATCATGTCTAATCTGGACATTACCGTGAAAAGAATTCCGCAGGATGGCAAGATTAAATTAAAGAAACCGGGTGTAGGGGAAATTGAACTGCGTGTGGCGACCATTCCAACGCAGGGCGGTGTGGAGGATGTGGTGATGCGCATCCTGGCTAAAGGGGATACATTGCCGCTGGAAGCCATGAAGATGACGCCGAGAAATTATCGGGAACTTCTGAGAATTTGTGAACAACCTTATGGTATGATTTTATGCGTCGGACCGACAGGGTCAGGAAAAACAACGACGCTTCATGCGATTTTGAGTCATGTCAACCGGCCGGATCGCAAGATCTGGACGGCCGAGGACCCCGTTGAAATAACCCAGAGGGGACTCAGGCAGGTACAGGTTCAGCCTAAAATCGGTTTTGATTTCGCCGCCGCCATGAGATCCTTTCTTCGGGCGGATCCCGACATTATTATGGTCGGTGAAATGAGAGATTTTGAAACAGCTAAAATCGGTGTTGAGGCGTCGCTGACAGGACATCTGGTCTTGAGCACCCTGCACACCAACAGTGCTCCGGAGACGATTTCCCGTCTGCTGGACATGGGAATTGATCCGCTCAATTTTGCGGACTCTCTCCTGGGCGTTCTCGCGCAGCGTTTGGTTAGAACCCTGTGCGACAAGTGTAAGGAATCCTATAATCCGACGCAGGAAGAGTTTGACCGGATTGTTCAGGGTTATGGGCCCGAGCTGTTTAAACTGCAAAAAATTACGTATTCAAAGAATTTAAAACTCTACCGGCCCAAAGGATGCGACGCTTGCGACAGAACAGGATACAAAGGGAGAATCGGCATCCATGAATTGCTGATTAACACGGAAGAAATAAAAAAACGATCCATTGAGCGCAGGGAAAGCATAGAGGTTATTCGGAATATTGCCGCCTCGGAAGGCATGCTGACGCTTTACCAGGATGGCGTTCTGAAAGCTTTTCAAGGTCTGACGGACATCAGGCAGGTGCACAGAGTGTGTCAAACCGCCCGTTAACCCCGCTTGCGCGGGACGTGTGTTAATCCTTCGTAACCTGCCCGGTATGATGAGGTTCATATCATGCCCTGACCGCGTGCGGCAGGGTGGCTGATATTACGATCCGCTGATTAAAAAAAATTTTTCACAAAATAAAAATCCCGGCCTTCTGACGTTCATCAAGACCGGGATTTTTTGTTTTTTGACATCTGCTGTTCTTCAGCAATCGGCCGACCAGACCGACTTGTCAGCATCGTGCCATTTTTTTATTTCAGCAGCTTTTTGGGCAATGCGATTTTTGAGGCTTTCTTTACATTTTCGAATTCCTCCGGGGTATTTGTCCACCAGATATAAACATCGGCCTGGGCGAATTTTCCTCCTTGAATCGCCTGGATAACCGCAGGCATGAAGATCCGTCCGGCACCGGCAATTCCATACATTTCCGCCGGATACTTGTCTCCCAGCATCGGCATCGCCTTGGGGAAAGCGGCTCGTACCGCATAAACATTATCCTGTGTCCCCGCAGCGGCGATGGCTTTGGCCAAAGCGTGCATAGAGTTGTAATGTAACGCGGCTTCCCAGGTTGTGATTCTCTTGTATGCGTCCCTGTATTTCTTATCGAATG
>CAZDYR010000054.1:0-10209 GCA_964509625.1 uncultured Smithella sp.
CAGGCAAACAACTTTCAAAAATGGATTAAAGACAATTCCTATGAAAAAGATATTGACGACCTGAAAGAGTGGCTGACCCTGCGCATTGCCTGGATGGACGCGCAACTATCGGAGTAAGAAATAATCACCGGACCGGGCGGCGAGCATCGCCCGGGCATTTTTTCTCAGAAAAACATTGACATACATAGGGAACTTCCTTATATTCCCGCTGCCGGAAAACCTTTCATGATCAGGCTCGATTCGCGGCAATGGTATTCACCGACCGGCGGACGGACAGGCAACAAGATTTAGACATTTCTTGCTGACGCATTCAACCATCTTAAAAAATTCAATACCGGGCAATCCTATGCAGAAGCTTAAGAAAAAGGAACCGACGGCTTTAGAAACCCTCAAGGATCTGATCAGTCGTCACCGTGAATTTGACATTATCGATCTTTTTTCCGATATGCACCCGGCGGATATTGCCGATCTGATCGATGAGCTCGATGAAGAAGACCGCCTGCAGCTTTTCTCCCTGCTTGACGTGGACAAGGCTTCCGACGTTATTCTGGAGCTCTCGGACAACTCCCGGGAACAGTTGATCGAAGACCTGTCCAATGAAAAGCTCACTGATATTATCGAAGAAATGGAGTCGGACGACAAGGCGGATATTATCGCCGAGCTTTCCGACGATCAGGCCAAGGCCGTTCTGGAAGCCATCGAACCTGAGGAATCCGAGGAAGTCAAGGAACTGCTCAAATACGCAGAGGACACCGCCGGCGGCATCATGCAGTCTGAGCTGGTTTCGGTTAAAAAGACGGCCACCATCAATGACGCGTTCCAGGCGGTTGTCGACGCCAAGGACGACATGGAAAACATCCATAATATTTTTGTCGTTGATGAAGATGACAGGCTGATCGGAACTGTTCCGCTGCAGAGACTGATTACCATGAAACGGTTTACGCCTATTGTCGATGTCATTGATGAAGATATTCCCAGTGTCAAAGCGGATATGGATCAGGAAGAGGTGGCGCGTCTTTTCAAAAAGTACGATCTGGTTGCCGTGGGTGTTGTGGACAACGAACAGCATTTGCTGGGACGAATCACCATCGACGACGTGGTTGACGCCATCCAGGAAGAAACATCCGAAGACATTTACCGCATCGCGGGTTTGGGACAGGATGATACCGTCTTTAACAACACCGCCGATTCCGTTAAAAAGAGGCTTCCCTGGCTTTATCTGAATCTGTTGACGGCGCTTGCTTCCGTGCTGGTTATCGGCTTTTTTGAGGATACCATTAAAATCATGGTCGCGCTGGTCTTTTTTATGCCTGTTGTGGCCGGACTGGGCGGCAATGCCGGCAGTCAGACACTCACGCTGATTGTTCGCGGGATGGCGCTGGGAGAAATTACGTTTGAAAACGCGAAACGGGCTTTGTTGAGGCAGATCGCCGTCGGCGTTGCCAACGGTGTGGCCGTGGGTATCGTCATCGGGTTGATCGCATGGATTTGGAAAGGCATCCCGATTTTGGGCTTGATTCTGGGTCTGGCGATGATCATCAGTATTTTCGCCGGAACGCTTGTCGGCGCTCTCATTCCGCTCATCCTGAAAAAGCTAAACCAGGATCCGGCGCTGGGTTCTCATATTTTTCTGACGGCATTCACCGACGCTTTCGGATTTCTGTCCTTCCTCGGCCTGGCTACCATTTTCATCAAACTGTTGACGTAGTGCCGGATCAATCAAAACAATGATCGCCGCCGGATGCGTGCCTGGTGTTTCCCATGAGAACTCTTGATCTCAACAGGCTATCTTTTCCCGGTTCATCTCAAAATCGAATTGACATCCCGCCGGATTGCTTATATATTTTAATCATCAAGAGTAAAATATGCAGAGGGCTTCGATCCGATTGAAATCTTTCCGCACCGGGCGGCAGGCATCGAATGCGGGCTTTGATCCGGCGCGGGGATTTTCCTCCGGCAGTGGCGCCCTTCTCAGGATGGCAAGGCGTCCTCTCAACAAAATACTGATTCAGGGAATTTCAATGGATGAAGATGTTTTTGAAGTTGGACTGCCCATTTCCATCGAAACAGATTACAAATATTATCTGACAACTAGTCTGATCGGCTGGCAGCGTAATGCTTTTCTCATCACGGATTTTGTCCCCTCCGCCGGCAAGAGCGGGCATCTCAAAATAAATGACCGCTGCAAGATGAGGTTTCTGAAAGACGGGATCGCGTATGGTTTTGAGACAAAAATTATTTCCATTTCCGCACATCCTTTTCCGGTCATGTTTTTGACGTATCCCCAAGAGATTGAACATTTCGCCATCAGAAAGTTTGATCGGATCAAGTCCAACTTTCAGGCGCATTTATTGGATGAGCATGGAACCTATATTGCCGACGCGACCATCACAAATATCAGCGCTGGAGGATGCGGTTTGAATATTCCGGCTCTGGAAGCAAGGGAGCTGACATCTAAAAACAGTTATAAGATCAAATTCAGCATTCTGGAAACCGATATGTGCCTGGTCTGTTTAATTCGCAAAATGAGAACCGTCAAGGGAACATCCTGCCTGGGGGTTGAGTTCTCCAATATGTCACCGGCGGAAAAAGAAAAGATAAATCTGTTCCTGGATATTTGCACAAATATCCTTACGTCCCAAACGGATTTAATCCTTTCCAAACTGAAAAAATCCGGGGAAACCCTGGGGGGACAGCTGGACGAACTGTTGCTCCCGGATATCCTTCAAATGTTCGACCAGCTGAAAAAGGAGGGGACTTTGAACATCACGGCCGGCAGCCGCAAAGGATTTATAACGCTGAGTGACGGCCGGATTATGGACGCGACGCTGGACAATCTGCATGGGGAGGACGCCCTGGTTGAATTTCTGACACTGAAGGAAGGCGGATTTCAATTTTTCACCAAAGAGATTACCTCAGGCCGCATTAAAAGGCCGATCAGCTTTGTTCTGATGGATACCTGCCGCCTGATGGATGAAAGGGATTCTCTGAAGCAGTATTTCCCGGGAATGAAAGACACGCTCATCCTTGTGAAAGAAACGGATCGTGACGACGCGGAAATACAGGCGGTTGTCAACGCGTTTCATGGCGGCGCGTCGAATGTCAGTGAATTGAATGCCGCCACAGGCATGTCTTTCATCCGTTCGGCCCTGGCCGCGGCCAGACTGCTGAAAGAAGGATTTCTGATCAAAGTGCAATGATGGATCCATCCGCATATCTTTGCCAAGCCTGATTTCCTTATCAGTCGGGCCGCTTCATCTTCGGCGTCAAAAGCTTTGAGAGCTATGAACAGCGCTTACCGGTGTTGATCCGGCAACAAAAAAAGAGCGGAGGGTTGCCTCCGCTCTTTTTGTACAGGTAAGACTAATTATTTTATTTCATTCTTCTCCTTGCGCCGGCCAGTCCCGCGAAGCCGAGGATCAGCAGGATGATGGAAGCCGGTTCAGGAACGGCCGCTGCTGCATAATCGCCAATTTGCTTATGTACTTCGGTGGTCGGATGGACGCCGACAGTGTCCCACCAGGCGTAGGTCGTTCCGGCACATGCGGAAGGATCGGATGAGCATTTGGCAATCCACGTGTCGTCAATGTTATCAACATCCGCTACAAACTTCGTCATATCCAGTAAATATAAAGTGACATCCGGATTTGCAACGCCTAATCCAGCAAGATACTGAGCTAGCCAATAATTAAAATCCGCCATCCATGCCTGGTAATTTGAGGGTTGCTGGCTGGGTGAAAGATTCATGACCATGAATGCATCACCCCCGATACCCATGAGATAGGTGATCACGCCGGCGATGTTGTATGCTGCAGTGGCGGCGTTTCTGCCGTTGAACATATCATTGCCGCCTGCCGAAATTGTGACCAGAGTATTATCAGTGATGCTGGTAAAAGTGGTGGCATAGGCGCCAACCTGCCATTGCAGGCCGAATTTGGTATCTCCACCGTAAGCGGCAAGGGCAGGAGCGTCTATACTTGTGGTGGCTCCGGCAAAGGCCATATTATAATAAGCAGATACGCCTAAATTTTGGGCCAGATAATCCACCCATACATATCCATTTGTGCAAACTACAGCTCCGAATGGATCAGTCGCACTTTTTCCATTATCCGACAAACTGTCACCGAATGCCAATATGGAGCTGTATGCCTGTGCCCCTGTGACGACCGCAAAAACCAGCAGAATACTCAAACACCATGAAACAAAAATCTTTTTCATCTTCAAATTCATACTTCCCTCCCTTTTAAAAAAGCCCTTAGAATATGCAAAGACTAATGATTCTCTACGCCGGCGTGAAGAACAATCTTGGAAATACTTCGATTGACTGAGTTTTTTGCAAATAATATGCCTCTATGTAACATTCTAATTTCATTTATATTATTTAAATGATGCCTGAATAGTAAGGCCACATCTGTAAAAAAAATCGACAGCATTTCGGCAGGCGAAAACAGTTTTTTTGCCATACTTAATAATATTATAGCGTTATAGAATTACTCACCTGTAAAGAATGCCGACAAAAGGGAAGGAGCAGGGATGAAGGACAAAGGACAAAGGCTAAAGGCTGAAGATTGAAGAAGAAGCACGGTACACGCCGGTCACGATACCGGTCTCAGCGCTTTACTCTCAGTTTTATCTTTTATCCTTGTATTATTAGATCTATCACCGATCAGGCCATTATTCCTTTCCAATCATTTAACCCTCCAACCCGTCTAATCTTCTATTCTCTACCTTTCACTTTTGGCCCTGAGCCTTCGTCCTTGCACCTTTTTTCTTTCTCTTTTCCGCTCTTTTATGTTAGCTACTCATCTGGAAACTGAATGAACTCCGGGATGAACGCACTATGGACAGGATTTCTGAGCTCAGAACCATCGTTGATGACCCTTATTCGTATCTGAAAAACCTCAAAGAACAAAAAGGCAAAAAGATCGTGGGCACTGTCTGTTCCTATGCCCCCGAGGAAATCATTTATGCCGCAGGCGCTCTGCCTGTCCGGCTTTTTGGTTCCGGTTCGGGCATTCATCGCGCCGACCTTCACCTTCAATCCTACTGCTGTTCACTGGTGCGCGGGATTCTGGAGGAAGCGCTTTCGGATCGTCTGGATCTTCTTGACGGCATGGTATTCCCGCATACCTGCGATTCCATCCAGCGGCTTTCGGATGTCTGGCGGATCAATCTGAAAAAATCTTTTCACGCGGATGTGGTGCTGCCGGTAAAACTTTCCACACCCAGTGCCGGGCAGTATCTGATTGACGTTCTGAAGAAATTCAGAACAGACCTGGAGCGAGAACTGCATCAGGAAATTACGGATGCCGCGCTTGCCGATGCCGTCAAAGTTTATAACGCGATCCGCGTGCTGATGAGCCGCCTGTACAAGCTGCGTTGCGAGAATCCTCCTGTTTTAAGCGGGCGGGATTTTCATGTCGTCATCCGGGCCGCCATGATCATGGAACGCGAAAAATTCCTTGAAGTGCTGACGGCCATTGTGGCCGACCTGGAAAAGATTGCGCCTGACACACAACCGACGCGGGCCAAAAGACTGGTGCTCTCCGGCGGTATTTGCAGTCATCCGGATATTTACGACGCGATAGAAGAGGCCGGCGGTGTTGTGGCCGGCGATGATCTATGCACCGGTTCACGGTATTTCGCGGGCGTCATCGATGAAAAGCTTCCGCCGCTGGAGGCGATCGCGCAAAGGTACTTTGAGCGCTCCATCTGTCCGGCCAAACATGCGGGTCTGACCCGGCGGGGTGAAAATCTTATCCGGACCGTCAGGGACTGTCGTGCCGACGGCGTCGTCTTCCTGCTTCTCAAATTCTGCGATCCCCATGCCTTTGATTATCCTTATATCAAGGACATGCTGGACCGGGAAAAAATTCCTTTTCTGCTTCTGGAGATGGAAGAACAAACGCAGGCGGGCGGCCAGCTGCAGACGCGTCTGGAAACGTTCATTCAGATATTGTAATATTCATAATGCCCCGCGGTCCGATAAGCGCCGGATGAAGCGGTTTTACGCGGATTGTGAATCGAATAAAGGTGGTTTATGAATCAGATCAACTCCGATTTTATGAAAACACTCGGCATCTATCTGTTCGGTCAGGCGAAAAAGCTATCCCTGAAATTTAAAAAAGCGCCAACCATGAAAGATCTGATGATGGTCTATTACAGCGAGGCCAAATCGGCCGGGCTGACCGGGAAAAAGGTGGCCTGGATTACCAGCGGCGGGCCCGTCGAGCCGCTCATCGCCATGGATGTTATTCCCGTGTATCCGGAAAACCACGGCGCGATGATCGGCGCGTCCAAGATGGGCGCGGGGCTTTGTGAAAAAGCGGAAGCCATGGGGTATTCCAGCGATCTGTGCTCCTACGCGCGTTCCGACATTGCCTGCGCCACCGTCAACGGCGGTCCCATCGGCGGCCTACCCCGTCCCGATATGCTGGTTTGCTGCAATAATATCTGCGGGACTGTGCTCAAATGGTATGAAGTGCAGGCGCGCTATTTCAACGTGCCGCTGTTCATTCTGGATACGCCTTTCTGCCATACCGGCTATTCCGAAGAAGTCGCGCGTTACGTGCGCGCTCAGATTGACGAATATATCCAGTTTATTGAGGATGCCTGCGGGAGAAAGTATGATTTTGAACGTCTGCGTCAGGTCGGCCTTTTGTCTTTTGAAGGACAAAAACTGTGGCAGGCCGTTCTGGACACCGCGGCAACCAAACCGGCGCCCATGAGCGCCTTTGATGCATTTTACCATCTGGCGCTGATTGTGACATTGCGGGGAACAAGGGAGGCCATCCGTTATTATCAAAATCTTCTGGCCGAAATGAAAGACCGCGTCGCGCGGGGAGTCAGTGTGGTGCCGAATGAAAAATACCGCCTGCTGTGGGACAACATTCCCATCTGGCCGCGCACGCGCTGGCTGTCGCAGAAATTCGCCTCACACAACGCCTGTCTGGTGGCGGACACATACACATCGGCCTGGTGCGGCGTCACGAAGTATATTGATGAAAACCATTTTATGGATTCGATGGCGGAAGCCTACACGCGGATTTATCTGAATATCGGCGTGGATGAAATGGCGAAAACGGTTATCGCGATGATCGACAAGTATGACGTTGACGGATTTGTGCTTCATTCCAACCGCAGTTGCAAACCCTATTCCTTCGGACAGCTCGACATCCAGCGGATCGTGGAGAAGGAAAGGGGCATTCCCTGCCTGATGCTGGAGGCGGATATGGTCGATGACCGGAGTTTTTCCGAAAGCCAGATTTCAACCCGGATCGACGCGTTTATGGAGATCATTAAAGACAGGAAGAAGGCTAAAGGCTAAAGGACAAGGGCTAAAGGCGAGCGACGAGATACGAACGACGAGATGCGAGATACGAATCATGCGGACAGCGGGTATCGATATCGGTTCCATTACGGCAAAAGCGGCCATCGTGGAAGACCGAAAAATTCTCACGACAAAGATTATCTTTACCGGCTATAACGCAGAGGCCGCGGGCTCTAAGGTGTATGAGGAAGCGCTGGCTGAATCCGGGCTGAGTGCGTCGTCTGTCTCTAAAATTGTTTCGACCGGTTACGGCCGCAATTCGGTTAAGTTTGCCGATAAGACCTTTACGGAAATCATGGCGCATGCCGCCGGCGCGTTTTTTTTGAAGCCGGAGATACGGACCATCATCGATATCGGAGGCCAGGACAGCAAAGCCATGGCACTCGATGAAACGGGCAGGGTTAAAAATTTTGTCATGAACGACAAATGCGCCGCGGGAACCGGCCGTTTTCTGGAAGTGATGGCGCGCGCGCTCGAAGTCAACCTTGACGAATTCGGTGCGATGTCGCTGCAATCGAAACTTCCTTCAAAAATCAGCAGTCTTTGCACGGTTTTTGCCGAATCAGAAGTCATCTCGCTTATTGCCCGCGGTGAAAAAAGACACGACATCATTGCCGGTATTCATGAATCTATTGCCGCCCGTGTTTCATCCATGCTGGCTCGCGTCGGGGTTGCCGAGCCGGTGATGATTACAGGAGGCGTCGCGCGCAATACCGGCGTCGTCAAAGCGCTGGAGAAGAAACTCGGCGTCAAAATCGCGGTATCTTCCTATGCCCAGGTCAACGGGGCGATCGGCGCGGCTGTAATGGCCTCAACGCTTTAATCCCGCTTATGCGGGGCGCGTGTTGATTCTTCGCAGCTCGCTGCAAGTTTATGACTTTTATTTCATGCCTCGACAGCTTGCTGCAAGGTGGTTGATTCCTGCTCATGAATATCCCGGCGTAAAAGTATTCATTAGGACATCTTTGTTTGATCTGATATAGGTTGCTTACATAATTTAAACACAAACGTTAAAAAAGGAGATGACTGTGCATTCTATTGGTGAAGATATTGATGCTTATTGCCTGAAATGTAAACTGGTATTGGCCCATATTATATTGTTTAAAGTGGACGGCGTGGTGAATCGTGTAAAATGCAAAACCTGTAATGCCGAACACAAATACCGCGGGACATTGCCGGGCGCTCAAAAGAAGACCGCCGTTCGCGTACCGGCTGCCGTCCGGGCAAAAAAGCTTCTGTCGCAAAAGGCGCCGGTCTATGACGCTCCTTTACAATGGGATCTCAAAAGCCGCAATATGGCGCGGGAGACGTCCATTAGGAATTATTCAATCAAAGAAACTTTCAAAGTCAATCATGTCATCAATCATCCGGTTTTCGGGGTGGGTTTTGTCGAAAAGGTAATAACGGACAAAAGCATGTCGGTGTTATTTCATGATTCCGTAAGATTAATGGGCATGAATATAGGGTAAGGCAATAAGCAATAGGTAATGGGTAATGGGTAATGGGTAATGGGTAATGGGTAATGGGTGATGGGATGCATCAGATAACCTCTTGCCTATAATCCATCGCCTTTCTCAATAGGAAAACTTTAAAGGGATATGTCCGGCCGCCAGGTAATACAGCAGTTTTAAAGATTCAGCGCCGAAAGTGCGCCATCCCCTTTCATCTTTCCACCACTCAACCTGCCGGTGATCGGTAAAGGCAGCCAGTGGATAGATCTTCATCTGCCGCGGTTCTCCGATATAAGCATAGCAAAGATAGCTTCGCCGCGTGTGAAAGGAAGGCGCAATTAAAATGGCGTCTTTGATTGGTTCGCCCGCGAGATCTTTCAGGACAAATTGCGCTTCTTTTAATGTGACCGGATTGCGTATCGGAGAGACGATGACTTTAAACTGGTGTTCTTTCAAGCCCGCCTCTTTCAGTTTTTGGCGGACGGCATCAGGGTAGTCGCCGTTGATGCCGAAAGGACGATGCGCCGGCGCGATCCGGTGGATGACGATAATAACTTTCTTGACTTTTCCGGCCGACAATAAATCCAGGCCTGCTTGGATAAGACCGGTGTCGATATAGTCCGCGCCTTCCAGAATAGCGACATCCGCCTTGTAATCACCTGTCGGCGCCATAAAATGGCCCGCCTTGATGAAAATGGCTTCTCTTTGAGAATACGTCACAAGGACGGACAGGATCAGCCCGATAAAAATGACTCCCCATATGATTTTCGTTTTCTTTTTCATGTATCTGTCTTTGGCGTTGAAATATTTACAATCCTTCTAAAATAAGAAGGCGGATAACACAAGCATTAATGCCGCTTAAGCCCGATGGGCGTTAATTCTCCGCAGCCGGCAGGCTGATTCCTGATTCAGTATTTTTATCCCGATCTTGCAAGACGAGTGTTCATTCGCCGTAGCTTGCTGCGAGGTGGTTGATTCAGCAGATAACTTTCACAGCCCCGGCAAAATGTCAATAAGGCGCATTGCTTTTTGTGCGTCCGGATATTATATTCAAATTGAAATATCGGGAGCAGTTTTGTAACGGTTTATCAGCATCCATCAGGGAGGGAATATGGACGATGTTTTATCGGCTTGTACCGTGACGATGAACATTCCGGTGGCGTGGGGAGAAATGGACGCCATGGGACATGTCAATAATATTATCTATTTTCGCTATTTTGAAACCGTCAGAATCGAGTACTTCAATCGGCTGGATATTCTGGGATATCAGCGCGAATCGGGCATTGGGCCGATTCTGGCTTCCACCGAATGCCGTTTCAAACTTCCGCTGCAGTATCCGGATTCGGTGATCGTCGGAACCAAAATATTAAGCCTGGAAGCAGACCGTTTTGTTATGGGGTATGAAGTCTTCAGCACCCGGCACAAGAG
>CAZDYR010000055.1:0-10209 GCA_964509625.1 uncultured Smithella sp.
GTTCGATGGCCATGGATGTCTATGGCGGCTATGGTTATTGTTCGGAGTACCCGGTGGAACAGTATCTGCGCGATGAAAAAATCGCCCAGATTTACGAAGGCACCAACGGCATTCAGGCGCTCGATCTGGTGGGCCGCAAGCTGGGCCAGCGCAAAGGCGCCAACGTGATGAACATGGCGGCTCTGATTCAGAAAACCATTGCCGGGGCCAAAAAGAACGAAGACCTGGCCAAATCCGCCGCCATCCTGGAAGAAGCGGCGAACGCTACGCTGGAGCTCACCATGTTTTTTGCCCAGGCCGGGAAATCCGGCGATTTCCTGCTGCCGATACTGAACGCCTGCAAGTTTCTGGAGCTCTTCGGAGACGTGATTGTCGGCCATCTGCTTCTGGAAGCCGCTGATGTCGCCTCAGCAAAGCTTTCCGCCATTTATGAGGCCAACGGCGCGACCTCCGTCGGCAAGCAGAAGGCATTACAGCGCTCGGACAAGGACGCCGCCTTCTATAGCGGAAGGATCGCGTCGGCGAAGTTTTTCGCCGTTGAAATCCTGACCACGGTGAAGGCCCGCTGCGAAGCCGTGAAGATGGGCGATAAATCCCCGCTGGAAATCACGGACGAGGCGTTTGCCTGGTAGGGCGTACAGTAGTTTAACCACATTTGAATGAAAAAAGAGGCCGCGGCCATTAACCGCGGCCTCTTTTCATTTTTCTCTTCGTCATTCCGGCTTGTGCCCTCGTGTGCCCTTCAGATTATTAGGGTATTAGGTTGCGAAGGCGGGAATCCAGAATATCATATGTCATTGCGAATCCCGATTTATCGGGATGTGGCAATCTGCTTTGTGCTTTAAATGCTAAAAGGTGGCAGTTACACCGCGGGGTATGACTTAGCTCAATGTCCTCGGCTGTGGCGCTAATTCCATCACATATCAAGTGCTGCCTTTGTTGGCTGCGTACTTGGCGTCCTCAACGTATTACCAATACGTCTCCGGCCCCTACTCCTTGCCGTCGCGGCATCATCTTGATCTGGAATGGAATAAAGCTTGCTGCGCTACAGCCGAAAACTCGCCCTTCGGACTCAAACAGTTCGGCTATCTGACGCTACGACGCACCAAGCGCCACAACGTCTCGGCCATGATTCGCTGAAGCCATGCCCCGGTGAAAATGCCACCTTCTTCAGGCCGTCAGCATCCGGTAAATCCGGGTGATTTTCTCGGGCAGCTTGACCACGTCGTCGATGACCGTCCAACTGCTGTGGCTGTACATCCGCGGAAGATATTCGGCGGCCGTCTTATCGACGGTGATGCAGAAGGTCTTGATCCCGAAATGCTGGGCTTCTTTCAGGGCCATGCGCGTGTCCTCGATAGCATAGGTTCCGGAGTATTCCTTGTCCACCGGTTTGCCGTCGCTCAAGAGGATCATCAGTTTTGTCCTTTCCTGCCTGCGTCTTAGCTTGCTGATCGTGTGCCGGATGGCCGTCCCGTCACGGTTTTCCAAACGGTCCTCAATGGCGGAAATCCTCTTCTTGGTTTTGTCGTCATAAGCGTCGTCGAAGTCCTTGATGCGATAGAAATCGACATTGTCGCGGCTGTCGCCGGAAAATCCGTAAATAGCGAAGGCGTCGCCGACTTCGTGCAGGGCTTCCGACATGATAATCAACGATTCCTTTTCCCGTTCGATGGTCGCGCCTTTGGTGCTGCGGCTCATATCGACAAGGAAAGCGACGGCGATATCGCGCTTTCTTTTCTGGATGAGGGTATAATTCTTTTCGGATGGCGAAATGCCCGCCTTTCGATCCACCAGAAATTCCACCACGGCATCCAGATCAATATCGTCGCCATCATACTGGCGCTTCAGTTTGGCGAAGCCTTCCGGCTTGAGCATCTGGAATTCCCGCCGGATCTTCTTCAGTAACCCCGCATAGCGCTCGGCCGTGTCCCGGTAGAAAGTCAGAGAGCCTCCGGCATGGGTTTGCTCGCGGATTCTGGCCCAGTTCGCCCGATAGTCATGCAGATCTTCTCCCCATTCATTATAAAGAGATGTGCCCCGTTCGCTCTGAAGCTCCGTCTTTGTGTCGAGGGAGGCTTCGAGACTGCGCATGAAAAGAAAGACGTCATTCGGATGGAGCGCGTCTACACGCCGTTCGATTTCCCGGGGCGTGATTCCTTTTTCGCGGTAAACGGCCCTGAGCAGGCGTTCGATTTTTTCCGGTGAATTGTATTTCATGGAATGGTCGGTGGTGCCGGCCTCTTCCTCGCGACTTTCCGCTGAACCGGCTTCGGATTTGCCGCCGGCAGATGCTCCGCGGTAACTTTGCTGTTGCTCGCCTGTCCGGTGATGTCTTTCGGAAACATCACCGCTTGTGGGCCTCGTCTGGGTAGGGGTTGTATCGTTTTCCGGATTACTTTGCGATTCCACCCGCGACCCGGATTGCCCTTGCTGGGCCGACTGGCGCCCCGCGAGGCGGTTCTGGATCTGCTGCGACGTTTTGCCGAAACTGCCGATGTTCTGCGAAACCATATCCTGATCCAGCGGTTTGGAGGCAGGCTTGATGGCCCGGTAAGGTTCCCGGAAAGCCTCCCCGATCATCCGATATACATCCGCAGCCAGTGCGGCAGCTGTATGAACGTCTGCTTCCGGCTTGAGCAGGATAAGCGATAAATCGAGCGTTTTCCGAAGGATGGGAATGGCCGGATCATCGGCATCGGAGAATGATTTCCCCGCCATTAAAGACTGGGCGATCATCTCCACGGTCCGCTGTTTGGGGTTGACCATTTTCCCGGGCGGGCGCCGTTTCATGGTCATGTGGCGGTTCATGGCGGTAAGGTCTTCTCCCAGGGCCGGATATTCGCGCTTCAGTATGCCTTCAATCCGGAAGTCTTCCAGCAGATTAAAAAGATCGTGTGCCAGGTCCGGTTCCGGAAACAGATGGAAAAAGCGGTCGAAGTCGCTTTCATCCTCAGCGGATTCCTTTTCTCCATAATGCGAAGCGATTTTCCGTATCGTTTCTTCCATTTCGGCGATGTCAAATTCGTAGCTCCCGTATTCCAGATGAGCTTCCTGGTGGGTGGCGGATACTTTGTAGAGTCTGAAATTATCCTCCCGGTCCTGAAAATCCTTTATCCGTTTAGGCAGATAAATTTTCCTGCCGTCCGTGTAAACCGTTTCCGCCTCGGCGATTTCCACGCGGCGACCCAAAAGAGCCCGCAGATAGGTGGAAAGAACATGCTTGACGGCTTTGAGTTCCAGCCCCTTGGGAATGCTTTCCATGAAGTCGCTGAAGGCGGGAGAATTGTCTGTCAGAAAGGATAAGGCCTTCTCTTCGTCTTCTTTAGCCGTGTTTTCGACAAACGACGCGATCATGCCGAATCCTTCCAGTCCCACCCAGCTGGTGAATTCCGGGCTTTTGTCCAGGAGCTTCACGGCAACCGCCGTGCTGGTTTGTGCCAGCCGGGCAGTCATTTTGTAGACGCCCGGGGCGATGGCTTTGTCCCCCGCTTGACCGAGTCTCTCGATCAGACGGGGGCTCTTTTCCACAACGGCGATCGCGGCCTGCCAGTCTTTTTCCGCGACGGCCGACGCGCAGTGAATCAGGGTTTCCAGTCCCTCAAAGCCGATCTTATCAATGACGTCAGGGCTTACATCCAGGAGGCGATTCGCGATTTTTCCGCTGTTGCGGGTATCGCGGCTCATCAGGTCGAATAGTTTTGAATGCCCTTCTGTGCCGATTCTTGCCAGCAATCCGGGGCTCTTTTCCAAAAGCGATGATGCCAGCATCCAATCGGAGGAAGCCGCCTTATTGGCAAACGCGTAGATCCGGAGGGCCAGCGGTGCGCCGCCATGGGGCAGCAAATGATCAATCAGGTCGGGGCTTTTTTCCAGGATGCTGACGGCCCCGTAACTGTTCTGGCGGGCCACAAGGCGGGCCAGGGCGGCTATCTCTTCCAGGCCGGCATACCCCACACGTTCAATGATCGCGGGACTTGTCTCCAGCAGGCTGACTGCGGTGGTCCAGCTCTCCATGCCGATCCGGTGAGCCATATCCTCGATCTTTTCGAGCCCCTCAAAGCCGATCTGCCTGATGATTTCCGGGCTTCGGTTGAGGAGACTCAAAGCCATCCGGGCATTGTATTTTACAATGCGGCCTCCGAGATGACAGACGCTGGTGACGAGCGACCGATCTCCCAACTTCAGAAGTCCGTCGATGATTGAAGGGCATTTATCCAGAAGGCCCAGGGCCGCCGACAGGCTTTCGCGGGCCAGCGCCGAAGCGAAGTCTCCGATCATTTTCAGGCCGTCAAATCCCAGCCGGTCAATCAGATCGGGACTCCTCAGAAGAAGCCGGTCAGCCGTTTCCCAGCTTTGTTTTGCGGTATGGATACCCAGGGCGGCGGTTTTCATCAGTCCTTCCATTCCGGACTTATCCAGGATAGCCGGGGCGATATCGAGAAATGTCACCGCCGTGGTCTGGCTCAGACCGGCCATTTCTCCGGCTGTTTCAGAAATCTGCAGCAGGCCGTCGTCGTCCAGACGGTCCGCCAGTTCGGTGCTGGTCCTGATGAATCGAAGCGCTGCCCGGGAGCTGACGGAGGATAGCTTCCGCCCCAGATGAAAAATCGTTGCCGTTCTTTTTGTGCTGAAACAGCGTTGCAGTTGTTCCAATATTTCCGGACTTTTCGAAAGCAGGGTGACGGCGTTTTCCGGATTGTCTTTGGCCATGGCAAAGGCGCATTGCCAGAAGTCTTCTGCATCATCCGGGCCGAGGCGGTCAATCAGAGCGGGAGCGGTATCCAGGAATATATACGCCAGCCTCGCGCCAAATGAGGATGCGTTTTGGGCATGGTCGAAAAGCATCGTCAGCAGTCCCGCCTGTCCGCGAATAGCAGGCGCCCCGATGATGTCCGGCATTTTAGCGACAAGGTCCATGGCGATACTGTAGTCGTCACGGGCCATCAGGGAAGCCAGATGATAAACGGTCAGGCAGGAGCGGCGCTCCGCTCCCGCTTCCAGCATCCGATCGATCCGGAAGGGACTCTCCTCAACGACCTTGATGGAATGAGCCCGGCTCGCGTGAGCGGTCGCGGCGGCGAAGGCGGATACCTGACGCAAACCATCAAAACCGATCCGGTGAATAATGGCCGGGCTTTGCCCGACGACGCTTATCGCCGCCTGGCTATTGACCTCGGCGATGCTGCATCCCAGGGCGGCGGTTCGGGTCAGGGTTTCGATGTTATTTGAGGAAAGCAGGGAGGGGCTCACTTCCAGAAATCGCACGGCAAGGGCGGCGCCGAATGGAATCATCTGACCGGCGGTATCAAAGACAGTCGGGACGGCTTCAGCGTCCGCATCCAGAAGCTTGCGCAGGATGTCCGGACATTCCCTGATGAGGACAAAAGCCGCCCGGCGATCATTTTCGGCAATACGGGTGATCGTGGTCAGAATCGTGTCGGCGCTTGCTTCGCCGAAACGATCGACGACGGGAACCAAAGCTTCACCCAATCGGGTCATCAGTTCATATCCGGCATCTTCAGTCTCTCCGGATCCGGTGTTTGGGCCGGCATTCTTGATGGCGTCCTTTATTCGATCGTCAGTCATTGGGTCACCGGCTAAAAGCTGAAATAGTTTTTCAGCACCTCTTCGATGCTCTTTTTCAAATCGCTGTCATAAGTGAGCGGCTCAATCATGGTGGCGCGCAGGGAATCCTGAACCGGCATCCCGCTTTTGAGCAGTGTTCCCGCATAAACCAGTTCGCGCGTTGAGACACCTTCCTCCAGGCCCTGGTGAATCAGATTACGGATCCGGTTGGCCGCGCGGACGAGTTTTTCTGATGTCTGTTCATCCACGCCCGCCTCGCGGCTGACAATCCTGACTTCCAGATCTTCCGCGGGCCAGCCCAGATTAATCGATATGAAACGCTGCCGGGTGCTGGGCTTCAATTCCTTCAGCACGCTCTGGTAATTGGGATTATAACTGATGACCATCATGAATCCCTCCGGCGCATGAAATATCTTCCCTTTCTTTTCCACGGGTAGATAACGCCGATGATCCGTCAGGGGATGAATCACGACGGTAACATCCTTGCGGGCTTCAACCACTTCATCCAGATAGGCAATGCCACCGTTGCGCACGGCCATCAGGAGAGGGCCGTCAATCCACTCCACGTCGTCGCCCTTGATAATGTAGCGTCCGGTCAGATCGTTGGCGCTGAGATCATCATGGCAGGCAACCGTGTAAAGAGGCCGGTTCAAACGCCAGGCCATGTGTTCCACCAGGCGGGTCTTGCCGCTCCCGGTGGGACCATTGAGCAGAACCGGCAATTTATTGGCATGAGCCGCCTCAAACATCTCTATTTCCCTGCCTTGAGGAAGATAAAAAGGTTCTTTGGCCACCCGAAAGTCTCCATGCTCATTTGTTTTGCTTTTTTCGTGCTTTGTCATCTTAGACTCCTCCATTGTATTCGCCATTCACAATCCAAGTGTCTCACGCAGTGCCGCCTTCATTCCTTAAACAATAGATCTGTTTTCTTTATCAATAAGCATATCAATGCTTTGTGTCCATCCTTCATTTTCAATCCCGCTTAGGCCCGACGAGTATTGATTCTACGCAGCCTGCTTAGGTATGGCAACGTTTCCTGTATCCCTGTCCGGCTTTCTGCGAGGGGGTTGAGCCCTCCGGTACTTGAGGACACCTGATGGTAATATAGTAGCAATTTGATCAATATCAAATTAATTTCTGTTTATTTTATGTTTTATGGCTGTTTGAAAGAGCCGAATTCCGGAGATCGGACAAGGAGTGTTTGCTTATCGGATGTTTGCATAAAGGGGCTAGCTGCAACCGGGTTGGGTGCATTAAAAAAGTGTCCGGCCGCGTGTAAGCCGGACACTGAAAAAAGGCCCGCTGTGAAGCCTTAATGACAGGCGGCTAATCCCCTCTGGAAATCGCCGGCGAGTCGTTTGCATAGTCATCAGAACAACTTGTTGGTAAAAACGGGTTGGGGATCGGATATCCCTTAATCTTCAAGAGTTACCCGAAGCCTGCAACACCGGTGGCCTTTGGGAAGCAATTCAGTAAAGCCGACTGTCTTAAACTTCGGATTGAGCGTGGCCAGCATGCCCTTGAATGATTCCGCGACCAGGATCTCGCAGAGTTCCGGTTCACGTGACATGGGTTTTGTAACAGGACAGGTATAGAGTTCTTTTTCGAAGGCTTGCGGTGTGTGTTCAACGTATCCGTTCCAGAAATTGGCATACCTGTCGTCGATAAAATCCTGTAATTTAGGCAATGCCATGCAGTCGCGAAATTCCTCCCGGCTGGTTTGGGTCATGGACAACCAGCCCTCCGCCGTTTTCCGGCCGATCTTGTAAAATTCTTCTTTCAGGCGTTCGACGAACTTTTCGCCGCCGACCTCTTTGCCGACCTGATAAAAGATAACCAACTGCCGCGCCAGGGTATCCGTCCAGTTCTTGTAACGAGGCCCCATCTCTTCATCGCTCACCGGGTACTTTTCGTAATCAGGGGTTTCTTTCATGGAATCTCCTATCTTTGTATGAGTTATTCATTAGACGGCGAATAGAGACTTCGTCCGCCCATCCGCCTGCCTCACCTTTGTTCCTGATATCTATCGGCAAGGCAAAACCAGGATTAAGTGTTTTAGATTTTCAAAATCGTCGCATGCTGCTGTCTCGGGCGGATGCAAAATAAAAGTGTCCGGCTTAAAATCAGCCGGACACTTTTATTTGACAGTTATCCGTCTTGAGTCATTCGATCGGAATGATTAGAGCGCTCTGACGGCGATGACGCCGTCGACGGCCTGTATTTTCTTGATCAGGTCAGCGCTGATGTTTCCTTCCACGTCGATGATGTTGTAGGCGACACCGCCTTTGCTTTTGTTGATCATGTCGGCGATGTTAAGTTTGTTTTCAGCCAGCAGTTTGGTGATCTTCTCGATCATGCCGGGTTCATTTTTATTGGCAATGGTGAGCCTGGCCTTGTCGGACTTGTCCAGTGCGCATTCCGGGAAATTGACCGAGTTTTTGATATTGCCGTTCTCCAGGAAGTCCATGAGTTGTCTGACCGCCATGAACGCGCAGTTTTCTTCCGATTCTTCTGTGGAAGCGCCCAGATGCGGGATGGCGATGACTTTATCCGTTTTGATGACCTCCTCATCGGGGAAATCCGTTACGTAGCAGGACACAATCCCGTCTGCGACGGCCTTCTTCAGGGACGGGGTATCCACGAGCCCGCCTCTGGCAAAGTTCAGGATCACCACGCCCTTCTTCATGACTGCGAATTTATCGGCATTGATAAATCCCTTGGTGTCCTTATTCTGGGGAACGTGCAGCGTGATGAAATCGCATTCGGCAAGGAGTTTGTCCAGGCTTGGCGCCTTTTTAGTATTGCGGGACAGCCGCCAGGCCGCTTCGATGGACAAAAACGGATCGTATCCCCAGACTTCCATACCCAGTCCCTCGGCGGCATTGGCGACCATGGTGCCGATAGCTCCAAGACCCACCACGCCAAGCTTCTTGCCCAGGATTTCCGTGCCGCCGAATTGAGATTTTCCTTTTTCAATCAGGTCAGGCACCTTGTCGCCTTCGCCTACAAGCCCTTTGGCCCAGGAAATCCCGCCGACAACATTGCGCGCCGCAAGCAGCATGCCCAGGATCACCAGTTCTTTCACGCCATTGGCATTCGCGCCGGGGGTGTTAAAAACGACGATGCCTTTTTCGGAGCATTTTTCGATGGGAATATTGTTAACACCGGCGCCGGCGCGGGCAATGGCCTTTACGCTCGCGGGCAGGGTCATGTCTTTCATTTCCTTGCTTCTGACCAGGATGCCGTCGGCATCGGGCATATCCGTACGATACTCATACTTGTCAGTAAAAAGGCTGAGCCCATTTTTTGAAATTTTATTTAACAGATCAATCCGATACATAAAATACCTCCTGTTCCTTTCGATACCTTTTTATTAGAGAGCATTCTGATAACATCGAATGCTTACTTTTCGCTGATATGATTCAAAACACATTGTTCTTATGAGATGTTTTGATAAGAACAGCCGTTTTGAGGGCTGGAGTATAAAATGGGCGTTCTTGCGTGTCAAGGAAATCTTGGCTGGAAAATCCCGGTTGTTAAATTTGGGTTTGCTGAGCGGTTTAGTATCTGGTTTGAACGGTTTTTTGGGCGGATGGTTATAAAAAAAGGCTCCCTTGCGGAAACCCTTTTGTTTTCTGGTGGGCCGTGCGGGGATTGAACCCGCGGCCAACGGATTAAAAGTCCGCTGCTCTACCTCTGAGCTAACGGCCCACTCATTGAGCGTTATTTAAGAACAAGGCTCTCTAGCAGCTCGCCCCGAGCCTGTCAAGAAGAAACTAAGGTCTTTCAACTTTCGAAGGGGTTTTCCAGTTGAATGGTCTCTTCGCGGCCCGCGCCCACGGAAACCAGAGCAATGCCGGCGCCGGATAATTCTTTTAAACGATTGACGTATTTCTGAGCGTTTACGGGCAGGTCGCCGATTTTTTGAGCGTCCGCGATATTCTCCGTCCAGCCGTCAAATTCTTCATAAACCGGCGTACAGGTTGCAAATGTCTTTAAACTGGCAGGGACGGCTTCATTGTATTCGCCCTGAGCGGTTTTATACCCGACGCAGATTTTGATTTTGGGGAGTCCCGTCAAAACATCCAGTTTGGTAATGGCCAGCATGGAAATACCGGAGACGCGCACAGCCTGGCGGACCAAAACCATATCCAGCCAGCCGCAGCGCCGTTTCCGGCCGGTGGTTGCCCCGAACTCCTGACCGACTTGCTGCAGATGATCGCCGATCGCGTCCTTTAACTCCGTCGGAAAGGGTCCTTCTCCGACTCTGGTTGTATAGGCCTTACAAATGCCCACCACGCTGCTAATGGAGCCGGGTCCGACGCCGCTTCCACAGGCCGCATTGCCGGAAACGGTATTGGAAGACGTAACATAGGGATAGGTCCCGTGATCGACGTCCAGATGGCATCCCTGCGCGCCTTCGAAAAGGATTTTCTTTCCTTTTCTGATTTCACCGGCCAGAATCAGCGACGTGTCCGCCACGTAAGGCTTTATTTTTTCGGCGAAAGCCAGATATTCATCAGCGATGGCCCGGTCATCCAGCGGTTCGGCACCGAAGTAGTTTTTTAGCAGGAAATTTTTTTCTTCAAGGCTGTGACGCAATTTATCCAGGAATAAATC